>JACVRU010000083.1 GCA_014534295.1 Thermoleophilia bacterium
CAGCCGTGGTGGCGCTCGAGCGGCGGCAGGTGGGCGGCGCGGACGAAGCGCTTGGCGCGGTAGTCCAGGCTCGCCTTCGCCGTCGAAGCGGGCAGCAGCTCCACGAGCGGCCGGGCGAGGCGGGCGAGCGGCCCGGCCCGCTCGGCCAGGAGATCGGCCGCGTACGTGTAGTAGCCGCCGAACAGCTCGTCGCCGCCCTCGCCGGAGAGCACCGTCTTCACGTGGCGTGCCGCGAGCTCGGAGACGAGGTAGGTCGGCAGCGCGGACGAGTCGGCGAAGGGCTCGTCGAACGCGTCCGCGAGCGCCGGGAGGAGCAGCGCCGCGTCGGGCCGCAGGACGAGCTCGTGATGGTCGGTCCCGTACCGCTCCGCGACGGCGCGGGCGTCCGCCGTCTCGTCGTACGACCGCTCCTCGAAGCCGATGGTGAACGTGCGTAGCGGCTCCGCGGTCTCCCGCGCGGCGAGCGCCGCGAGCGCGCATGAGTCGACGCCGCCCGAGAGGAGCACCCCCACCGGGACGTCGGCGACGAGGTGCGCTCGGACCGAGTCGCGCAGGCGCGCCCGCAGCTCCTCGAGGAGCTCCGCCTCGTCGCCGGCGCGCAGTTCCTCCACCGGGACGGGCGCCGGGCGCGCATACCGCTCGAGCCGTGCCCCGCCGCCGCCGTCCCAGACGAGCACGTGGCCGGGCGGCACCTTCCGCGTGCCGCGAAAGATGGAGAGCGGGTCGGGCACGCAGTTGAAGGCGAGGAACGCCTCCACCGCATCGGCATCGACCTCGACGCGCGGCAGCGCCCGCAGCTCCGAGGCGAACGCCAGGTCGCCGTCCTCGAGGCGGTAGGCGAGCGGCTTGATCCCGAACCGGTCGCGCACGAGGAGCAGCCGCCGCCGGCGCGCGTCCCAGACAGCCGCGGCGAACATCCCGCGCAGCCGTCCCGGGAAGGCGTCGCCCCACTCCTCGTACGCGTGCGCGAGCACCTCGGTGTCGCCCCGCGAGCGGAAGCTGTGCCCGGCACCCTCGAGCTCGTCTCGGAGCTCGCGGTAGTTGTAGAGCTCCCCGTTCTGGACGACGACGACCGAGCCGTCCTCGTTCGCGAGCGGCTGGTCGCCCGTCTCGAGATCGATGATCGAGAGCCGCCTGGCGGCGAGGCCCGCGCCCCCCTCGGCCCACGTGCCGGCGCTGTCGGGCCCGCGGTGGGCGAGCGACGCGCTCATCTCCGCGAGGCGATCGGCGTCGATCCGCCCGCGGGCCGAGACGATCCCGGCGATCCCGCACACGGTCGCGGACTCTAGTCTGCGGGCCGAACGAGGCTGCGCGCCGACTGGCGGAGGACGCGCCACGCCGTGGCCACGAGCGTCCGCAGGTAGAGGCGCACAGAGCGATCGGCGATCCACTCGAGGTCGTGCGCGAGCTTTTCGGCCATCGACGCCTCGTACTCGCGCCGCACCTGCGCGAAGCCCGTCAGACCGGGACGAACGACCAGCCGCTGCCAGTACGCGGGCAGCTCTGCGGCGAGCTCCTCGAAGAAGATCGGGCGGATCGGCCGCGGCCCGACGAGGCTCATGTCGCCGCGGAGGACGTTCCAGAGCTGCGGCAGCTCGTCCAGCTGCGCCGCCCGGAGCCGCCGGCCGACGGGCGTGTACTCGGCGCTTGCCCGCCGCACGAGCTCCTCGCCGAGATAGGGGCCGAGCCGCTCCTCCGCTCCGCGCTGCAGCGTGCGGAACTTGACCATGGTGAAGACGCGGCCCCCGCGGCCGACCCGCTCGCCGCGGTAGAGAACGGGACGACCGTCGGTCGCGACGATGGCGAGCGCGATCAGGGCGAGGAGAGGGGACGAGACGAGGAGGAAGAACGCCGACAGGACCAGGTCGAGCGCCCGCAGCGGTGCGTCGCGACCGCGCCGGGGAGCCTCGCGGGCCAACCGCTCGTAGCGCTCCGCGAGCGTCTCGGTGTCCACCGGCCCGAGTGTAGAGTCGCGCCCCCTGGGCAAGCGCCGGGGGATGAGGGCGCTCTCCCTGTTGCTCGCGCTCGCGGTCGCCGCCGGCTGCGGCGGCGGCGAGGAGCCCGCGCCACAGCCGACGACCGCCGTGACCGAGGAGGCCGAGTTCGGCGTCGAGGCGCTCGAGACCCCCTGGGAGATCGCCTTCGTGGACGAGTCGAGGCTGCTGGTGAGCGAGCGGCCCGGCCGGGTGCGCCTGGTCGAGGACGGCCGGCTGCGCGAGTCACCGGTCGCGACCCTCGACGTGGAGGCGAGCGGCGAGGGCGGGCTGCTCGGCCTCGCCGTCCGTGACCGGTTCGCCTACGTCTACTACACCGCCTCCGGAGGCAACCGCGTCGCCCGCTTCCCGCTCGCCGACGAGCTCTCGTTCGGCGCCGAGGAGGTGCTGCTCGACGGGATCCCGGCCTCCGCGGTGCACGACGGCGGCCGCATCGCATTCGGCCCCGACGGGCTGCTCTACGTGGCGACGGGCGACGCCGGCGACCAGAGGCTCGCGGCCGATCGCGGCTCGCTCGCCGGGAAGATCCTGCGGCTGCCGCCGGACGGCGGTGAGCCGGAGGTCGTCTCCTGGGGCCACCGCAACCCGCAGGGGCTCGCATGGAGTGACGACGGGACCCTGTACGCGACGGAGCACGGGCCGACGGGCGAGTTCGGCCTCTGCTGCCTGGACGAGGTGAACGAGATCGTGGCGGGCGGCTACTACGGCTGGCCCTTCCGGGCGGGGACGCGCGACACCGGCGCGGGCGAGCCGCCGGAGCGGCCGCGCGACCCGCTCGCGACGAGCGGCGACGACACGTGGGCCCCCGCCGGCGCCGCCTGGTTCGACGGCGCGCTGTACGTGGCCACGCTCCGCGGGGAGCGGCTCCTGCGCATCTCCCCCGCCGGCGCCGTGGAGACGGTCCGCGACGACCTGGGGCGGCTACGGGCCCTGGCGGTCGGGCCGGACGGCTGCCTCTATGTCGGAACCTCCAACCGGGACGGCCGCGGCGACCCGCGCGAGGGCGACGATCGCATCGTGCGCATCTGCGAGCGATAAGCTCCGCTTATGGATACGCGACAGCTCGCGGCGTTCTGCGCGGTCGTGGAGCGCAGGAGCTTCTCGCAGGCGGCCGAGGCGCTCGGGATCTCGCAGCCGGCGGTCAGCCTCCAGATCCGGTCGCTCGAGGAGCGGCTCGGGACGCAGCTGATCGACCGCTCCGGCCGCCGGGTCGAGCCCACCGAGGCCGGCAGCCGCCTGTACCGGGGCGCCCAGCGGCTGCTCGTGCTCGAGGAGCAGGTGCTCGAGGACGTCGCGGGCGGCGAGGACGGCCCTCTCCACGGCCGGCTCGAGCTCGGCGCCTCCTCGGGCCCGGGCGAGACCGTGCTCCCCGTACTGCTCGGGGAGTTCCAGCGCGCCCACCCCGACGTGCACGTCGCGCTGGCCGTGCACGACACGCAGACGATCGTCGACCTCGTCGCCCGGCGCGAGCTGGAGCTCGGCGTGGTCGGCGCGGCCCGCCGGCACCGTGGCGTCACCTTCGAGCCGTTCTTCCGGGACGAGCTGATCCTCGTCTGCCCGCCGGGGCACCCGTTCGAGGGACGGACGGTGTCGCTCGACGAGCTGAGGGGCGAGCCGCTGATCCTGATGCAGGAGGGGGCGGGTGTCCGCCAGGTGATCGAGGACGAGCTGCGGCGGGCGGGGGTGCGGCTGCGCGACCTCGACGTCCGCCTCGAGCTCGGCGTCAAGGAGTCGGTGCGGATCGCCGTGCGCGAGGGCTTCGGCGTCGCCTTCATCTCGCGGACGTCCGTGGAGGCGGATCTCGCAGAGGGGGCCGTCGGCGAGGCGCGGGTGGAGAGCCTCGAGCCGGCGCGGGAGATCTCGCTCGTGCGCGCGACCGGGCGCAGCCCGACGCGGGTCGCGCAGGCGTTCGTGGAATTCGCGCGGGAGCGGCTGTGACCTTTCCCCACGAAGTGCGTCGCATTCCGTGGGAGCCCCGGAAGTGATCGTCCGCTGGGGCCGCGGCGAGCTCCCCGGCCTGCTCGCGGAGCTCGGCATCGAGCGGCCCTTCCTCGTCGCCTCGCGTCGCTGGGACGAGCTGGCGCTCCCGCAGGCTGCGCGCTGGGACGAGATCCCGTCGCACCGGATCGAGGTCCCCGACGGGATCGACGGCATCCTCGCAGTCGGTGGCGGCTCGGCGATCGACACGGCGAAGGCGGCCTCCGCCGCGTCCGGGCTGCCGCAGGTCTCCGTGCCGACGACGTACTCCGGCTCGGAGTGGTCGAGCTTCTTCGGCGTCCGCGACCCGAATCGGCGCATGCGCGGCGGGGGCGGCGGCGCGCGCCTCGCCGGGATCGTCTACGAGCCCGAGCTGACTGCCGGCCTCGACCGCGAGACGACCGCCGGCACGGCGTTGAACGCCTTCGCCCATGCGGCCGAGGCGCTCTATGTGCGCGGCCGGGACGAGTCCGCGAACCACGTCGCGCTCGAGGGTGCGCGCATCGTGGAAGACGCCCTGCCGCACGTCCTGGAGCGGCCCGGCGACCTCGGCGCCCGGCGCGACCTCCTCCTCGGCGCCGCCCGCGCCGGCGAGGCGCTCGGCCGTTCCGGGCTCGCGCTCGGCCATGCGATGGCGCAGGCGCTCGGCGGGCGCTACGGACTCCCGCACGGCGTCCTGAACGCGATCTGCCTGCCCCCGGCGCTCAGGTTCAACGCCGCGTTCGTGCCGCCCGAGCTCGGCGAGGACCCCGCCGGCCGCGTGGAGCGGCTCGCTCGCCTCGGCGGCATCGCACGGCTCCGCGACCTCGGCGTCCCGCGCGCCGAACTCCCGGAGGTGGCGGCGACCGTCGCGCAGCGCCCCGGCGCGCGCGCGAACCCGAGACCGGCGCGTCCCCGCGAGATCGTGGAGCTGCTCGAGTCCGTGTACTAGAGGCGGGGCCCGTAGGCGGGGTCGAAGGCGGCATAGCCGCGGGCTCGGGCGAGCGGCGCGACGAGTGCGAGGGCGGCGCGCTGCACGCCGACCGGGACGACCGGCAGCGCGACCTCGTCGAGGTACTCCGGCGCCATGACGGCGAGCTGCAGCGGGCTCGGGAGCCCCCGCTTGTCGAGCCGGCCGTCGCGCGCGAGCCCCCAGAGCTGCTCGAAGAACTGCTCGAGGCGGAGAGCCGGGCGGAACTCGATCACCGCCTGCAGCTCCTCTTCGCCGTCATTCCAGAGGCGATGAACGGTGCCCGGCGGAACGACCACCTCGTCACCGGGCCTCGCGACGACAGTGCGGCCGCCCAGACGGACGCGAGCGCGCCCGGCGAGGACGCGGAAGCGCTCCTCCTGCAGGGGATGAACATGGGCGAGCGGGACGGAGCCTCCCACGCGCAGGGAGAAGTCGAACGCGAGGAGGGTGCCGCCCGTCTCGGCGGAGGTGGCGCGCCAGACGAGCCGCTCGCCGGTGACCGGGTTCTCGAGCCGCTCGCCCCGCGCAGCCAATCAGGTCTGCTCGAGCGGGATCTGCGCCATCGACGCGGCCACGCGGCGGAGGCTGACGATCCCGAGCACGCGGCCGCCTTCCACCACGGGGAGGTGGCGGAAGCCCTGGGAGAGCATGATCTCCTGCGCCTGCTCGAGGCCGAGGTCGGGCTCGGCGACGACCGGGTCGGCCGTCATCCACTCGCGTGCCCGCGCGTCGCTCGTCAGCACGCGCCCGGCCATCGCCTTGAGCATGTCCCGCTCGGTGAGGATGCCGACGAGCCGGCCGTAGTCGAGCACCGCGACGGCGCCGGTCTTCGCCTCGACCATCTTCTGCGCGACCTCGCCGAGCGTGTCCTCGGGCGCCACGCTCACGAAGTCGCTGCGCATCGCGTCGGAGACCGTGCCCACGAGTGCGAGTCTAACGGCAGGGCTAGACTCGCTCGGTGGCGTTCGAGGAGCTGATGGGGCTCGCGAACCGCCTGCTGACGAACGCGCAGGCGCTCGCAGCCGTGGTCGCGCGGCTTCGGCTGGACGAGCTCGGCGAGGACGGCGACCCGGCCGTGCGCGCCCAGCTCGACCGCGTCGTCGAGGCGCTCGGAGTCCGCGAGCACCTGGACGGGCTCGAGGAGGGGGACCGGGCCGTGGTCGCGGCGTTCGTACGGAGCTACCTCGCCCAGGCGCTCGACCTCGTCGAGGAGCCGGCGCGGGCGGGCGCCTGGGCCTACGCCGACCCGGTGCTGCTCCGGGCACAGGGCTCGGCGTCGGCGGTGGTTGCCCGCCTCGTCGCCGAAGCCGGGCTCGGGTCGCCCGCCGCCAGGATCCTGGACGTGGGCACCGGCGTCGGGGGCCTGGCGATCGCTTTCTGCCGCACGTTTCCCGACTCCACCGTCGTCGGCGTCGACCCCTGGGAGCCGGCGCTCGCGATCGCGCGCGAGAACGTCGCCGCAGCAGGGCTGGAGGACCGGGTCACGCTCGTCGCCGCGCGGATCGAGGAGTTCGACGATCCTGCGGGATTCGACCTCGCCTGGCTCCCCTCGTTCTTCATCCCCGAGCCGGTCGTCGACGGCGCGCTGGAGCGGATCCGCTCCCTGCTCCGGCCGGGAGGAACGCTCGTCGTCGGCGCGACCTACGCTGCGGGCGACGATCCGCTCGCGGCCGCCGTCGACGACCTGTTCACGGTTCGTTCCGGCGGGTCGGTCCTGACTGCGGAGGACGCGCTCGAGGGGCTCGGGCGAGCCGGGTACGAGCAGGTCGAGGAGGTCGAGCGCGCGTGGCAGGCTCCGCTCCGCTTCGTCCTGGGGTCGCGCCGCGGCTGAATAAGCAGTTCAAATTGTTCGGATTAGCGATCAGTGGGTATGATCGCCCCGTGACGAGCTTCGACGTGCTGGTGGTCGGAAGCGGCGCCTCCGGGCTCGCCGCGGCCGTCTCCGCCCACCGGGCGGGGGCGCGCGTGGCCGTGGCCACGAAAGGGTCGCTGCAGTCCTGCAACTCGGCGAAGGCGCAGGGCGGCATCCAGGCCGCGTTCGGAGAGGACGACTCGCCGGAGCAGCACGCGGGGGACGTCTGGCAGAGCTCTCACGAGACCGCCGACCGCCGCCTCGTCGAGATCCTCACCGCCGAGGCGCCCGAAGCGATCCACTGGCTGGAGGAGCTGGGCGTCGAGTTCACCAGGGAAAACGGCGGCTACCGCCTCGCCCGATGCGGCGGCGCCTCTCGCGAGCGCCTGCTCCAGGTCGGCGACCGTACGGGCCACGCGATCACGACCGCGCTCCGCGACGCCGTCGAGGCCGCGGAGACTCCGACCTACCCGAAGTCGCCCCTCCGCTCGCTCTTGCGCACGGAGAGCGGGTGGCGGGCGCGCTGCGGCGAGCACGAGCTCGAGGCGGCGACCGTCGTCCTCGCGGCCGGCGGCCGCTGCTACCGCGAGGCCGAGGAGCGCGGCGAGCTCTCGACCAATCACCCCGGGGCCACCGGCGAGGTGACGCGGATCGCGCTCGAGCTCGGCGCGGAGGCGCGCGACCTCGACGCGCTCCAGTACCACCCGAACGGCGGCGCCTGGCCCGGGAACATGCAGGGCTATTCGATCCCCGAGACGACACGCGCCTACGGCGCGGTGCTGCTCAACGCCGAGGGCGAGGAGTTCACGGACCCGCTCGGCCCGCGCGACGCGGTCTCGCAGGCGATCTTCGACGAGGTCGAGGCGGGCCGCGGCGTGGACACCCCGGACGGTCGTCCCGCCGTCTACCTCGACACGACGCGCATCTCCGAGCGGGACGCCGAGATCTCGCTCCCGTACATGCTTCGGCGCTACCGCGCGGGCGGCATCGATCCCCTGCGCGAGCCGATCCTCACCTACCCCGTCCTCCACTACCAGAACGGAGGGCTCGTGATCGACGAGCACGGGCGGACGACGGTCGAGGGCCTCTACGCGTGCGGCGAGATCGCCGGCGGGACCCACGGCCGGAACCGCATGATGGGCAATTCGCTCCTGGAGTGCGTCGTCTTCGGAAGGAGGGCGGGACGTGCCGCAGCTGCTGGACACTGACCTCGGAGCCGCCGTCGAGGACGCCGCGGCGCACCTCTACGTCTGGGCGCTGAAGGACATTCCGCAGGACCTGCGCGACGCGCTCGCCGAGGCGCGCGACCGCGAGACCTCGGTCTCCGGCAAGCGCGTGCTCGAGATCATCCACCGCAACGTCGAGATCGCGGACTCGAACAGCAACCTCGTCTGCCAGGACACGGGGATCGCCGTCTACACCTGCCGCGTCGGCGACGACTTCCCCCTGCACACTGCCCGGATCTACGCGGCGCTGAACGCAGGCACCGAGCGCCCGACGCTCGAGCACCCGCTGCGCTCGAATGCC
>JACVRU010000079.1 GCA_014534295.1 Thermoleophilia bacterium
CACGGTTGTGAACTGCTCGCCCTCGCCCACTATCGCCGGAGCTCGAGTATAGCCCCCTACCCTGCCGGCGAGCCGCGGTTCGACGGGAACGTCAGCGCCGCGTGAGACAGCGGCGAAGACGGCGGCCCACTGCCGGGCGTCCAGGTCGCGGGCGTGCGCGTCCGGAGCGAAGCCGAGCTCGCCGGCCAGCCGCTTCACGGTCCGCGGCGGGAGGCGGCGCCGCAGCGGGGCCCGCGACTCGAAGCAGCGCCGGACGAACGTCCGGTAGGCGGCGACGTCGGCGACGAGCGGCGCGGCCCGCCGGATCGCGCGCAGGACACCGGCATCCACGGACGGCGGCGGCGCGAACGCGGCCCGCGCGATTCGCCGCACGAGCGTCAGCTCGTAGACCGCGCCCCACACGACGGCCCGAGCCGTGCTAGGCCACAGGGCGGCGCGTTTCGCCGCGGCCTCCCACTGGAGGACGACCTCGGCCCGCCGGAGCGGCACTCCCGGGTCGTCCAGCAGGGACGACAGGATCTCCCCGCAGCCGGCGAAGGGCAGGTTCGCGACGACGACGAACGGCGCGCGCGGCCACCGCAGCCGCGTGGCGTCAGCCTCGAGGACGCGCGCACGGCCGCCGAAGCGCTCGCGGAGGAGCGCGGCGAGCGCGGGATCCGCTTCGACCGCCCAGACGGACGCCCCGCGGTCCACGAGCTCGGCCGTGATCGCGCCGCGGCCCGCGCCGACGTCCACGACGAGGTCGCCGGCGGCGATGCCCGCGCCGTCGACGAGCGACCGGATCAGCGCCCGGCTACGAAGGAAGTGCTGACCGGGCCGCCGCGCCCGCTGCGCGGATCGGCCGGCCACGGAAGATCGCCATGGTCGTCATCGCGCGGATACTACTCCGCGTCGAAGAGCTCGTCGGGCTCCGAAAGCGCCTCGATCGCGTTCTGGGCAGCCTCGAGCTCGGCCTCGGACACGAGCACCTTCTGCGGCACGTCCTCGACCTCGCGCGGGTGGTGCTCGACGGCGGGCGCCACCTCGGACTCGATCCCGGCCTGCCGGAGGATCGTCCGAAGCTCCTCGGCCTCGGCGATGTCCCCGGCGACGGCCAGCTGCACCATCCTCGCCATGGGCGCGGAGTCTACGAGACCTCCGCCGGAGCCGCCTCGGGCTCGCGTCTCGCAGGCGCGACCCCGCCCTTGAGCAGCCTGGGCGCGCCGCGCTCGGGGAACGGCACCTCGATCACGTCGAAGTCTCGCGGCACGACCGTCTCCGGGAAGACGGCGCGCGCCTCGCGGGCCACGTCCGGCCCGAAGTAGCGCGGCGACAGGTGCGTCAGGGCCAGCATGGCCACCTCGGCCACCGCGGCCACGTGCGCGGCGTCGCCCGCGGTCGCGTGGGACGTCTCGTCCGCCCGCTCCCGTTCCTCCTCGCAGAACGTCGCCTCGTGGACGAGCAGGTCCGCCCCCCTCGCCGCCTCGACCACCGACTCCGCGTAGGCGGTGTCGCCCGCGAGCACGACCTTGCGCCCGCCCCTCACCGGACCGAGGACCTCTTCCGGGCGCACCGTCCGGCCGCCGGCGAGGACGACCGGCTCGCCGCGCTGGAGCGCGCCGCGCTCGGGGCCTGAGGGAACGGCGAGCGCGTCGGCGGCGGCGACGTCGAACCGCCCCGGACGCGGGCCCTCGACGAGCGCGTAGCCGAGCGCGTTGACGCTGTGGCGCACCGCGAAGGCGGCCAGGTCGTAGTCGCTCCGCGCGAGCACGTCCCCAGGACGGAGCTCCACGAGCTCGTACCGGTACGTCAGCTTCCCGAAGATCCTGCGGAGGGCCGTGAACAGATCCCGGAGCCCGGGCGGGCCGTAGATCGTGATCGGCAGCTCGCGACCGCGCAGGGCGAACGTCTTCAGCATCCCGGGGAGGCCGAGATAGTGGTCCGCGTGGTAATGAGTGACGAAGACTTCGCGCAGCTCGACGAGCCCCACCGCCGACCGCAGGAGTTGCCGCTGCGTCCCCTCGCCGCAGTCGACGAGGATCCGCTCGCCGCCGCGGCGGACGAGGAGCGCGCTCGGCGCCCGCTGAGCGGTGGGCATCGACCCGGCCGTGCCGAGGAAGACGACGTCGAGGTCCACGAGGAGAGTCTAGGTCGCCGGCTTCGGCCTCACCCCCTCGGCAGAACGAGCCGCTGACCCGGCTGGATCAGCGACCCCGGAAGTCCGTTCCGCTGCCGGATCTCCCAGATCCCGGCGCGTGGGTCGCCGGCGTAGTTGTCCGCGGCGATCGTCCAGAGCGTGTCGCCTGGCTGGACGACGTAGGAGCGCTCCGGGCCGGCCCCTTCAGACGTGCGGGCGAGGACGGCCCAGGCGACGAGGACGACGAGTGCGAGGGTGAGGATGCGGACGAACATGTGTTCGCCATGCTACTGCGAACGTGTGTTCGTGTCAAGCGACTACCTCACGACGAACGGACGGCTGGTCAAGGTCGTCGTCCGCGCCGGATTCAACGCGGCCGAGACCCGGATCCTGACGACGTAGGCGCCCGGCTCGAGCCGGCCGCGGAAGGTCACGAACGGCCGGAAGTAGGCACGGATCTCGCCCGCCGCCGCGGCGAGCGGCCCGCGGACGTTCGCGAGCTTCTTGCCCTCCGCCGGCCGCGCGAGCGCAACCAGCTGCGCGCGGTAGCTCGCGCGCTCCTCGGCCGTGATCTGAAACCGTAGGACGGCGGGCCCCCGCGGCAGGCGCCTCGCCGCGGGCCAGACCGCCTTCGCCCCGATGACGCCCCTCGCCGGCGTCCACCGGACCAGCCTGCCGGCGCAGGTCGAGGCCTCGGCAATCGCCGCCTTGACGGCGTCGTACGCAGGGCGGGTGCTGCCGTCCAGCCGGATCAGCCCGCTCTGGAAGCGGCGCCGGTCGGCCTCGTCGCGGAGGTGGAAGAAGTTCAGCGACTCGACGCTCGGATCGCAGGCATAGCGGCGGATCACGTCCGCGTACCAGGCCGCCTGCTGCTCCTCGGTGACCGTCGGGACGTTCTCGGTCTCCGTGTAGCCGGGCCAGGAGTCGGTGGCGACTTGCCAGCCGAGCTCGTCGATCGCGACCGTGATCGGCTGCAGCGACCGACGGCCGCTCGCCGCGCGGGCGGCCACGCCGATCACGGGCTGCGTCGTGCCCGCGAACGCGTCGTGGAAGGCCTGCTTGACGCGGTCGAGGTTCGGCACGCCGGCGTTGGGCCAGCGGTACCCCGTGGCCGGGCCGTCGGCGTTCGAGTTCGGGTACGGATGGAAGCTGAGCCCGTCCATGAGCGGCAGCGCGCGGCCCATCGCCCTGTAGGCCTTGCCGAGCTCCGAGAGGAAGGTGACGGGCGACATGGAGACGTTGCTGACCGCCAGGCAGTTGTCGTTCCCGCGCGGCGAGAGCCCGAGCCCGTAGACGCGGATCGTCTCGTCGACCGCCTTCAGGGCATCGTAGGCGGCCGCGAGCACCCGCGCGTAGGCGGCCGGCGACGCCGCCCGGCACCCGGCGTCGAAGGTGGGCCGGAAGAAGAACTGCAGGTTCGGCTCGTTGAGGACGATCACCTTGCGCGCGCAGAGCGGGCACTCCTGCGCGACCTTGGTCAGCCACTCGGCGAACACGGCGGGCGCGTTCGGCGTGTCCGTGATGCCGGTGCTCCGGTCCTGGTAGGTCGCGAGGATGACGCCCACGCCCCGGGCAGCAGCGACGCTCGCTGCGTTCCTGATGTCCGCGAAGTTCGCCGGCAGGGCGAGCGGGTCGAGCGGGTTCCAGCGGATCGACATGACGTTGGTCGTCATGCCCAGGTCCTGGAGGGTCGCGTAGACGAACTCGGGGTTCGTGTTGCCCTCGTCCTCGGTGACGCCGACGTCGAGCGCCGAGGCAGGGCCCGGCAGGGCCAACAGCACGCAGAGCGCGGCGAGGAGGGTCAGCTGTCGTGCCATGCGGCCGTAAAGCATCGACCATCCGGAGATTGCGCGCCAGGGCCGTTTCTCCTACTTCGCGGGTCCGGCGGTCCTACCCGCGCAGCGCCGTGAGCAGCCCGCCCGCGCCGAAGCGGACCGGATCGTCGGCCGGCAGTCCCGTCTCCCGCGCGGCCTCGTCGACGGCTGCGCGTGCCGCCTCGTCGTCGAGCGCCCGCGTGTTGAGGGCGATCGCCGCGACCCGCGCCCGCCGCGCCGGCAGGGACGAGCGCTCGTAGAGCTCGACCACCTCCGCCAGCGGCGGAATCGGATGCCCGGGATAGCCCTCCACCTCGGTCTGGCCCGCGAGGTGACAAAGGACGAGGAGCTGAGGCGCGCAACCGTGCAGGAGCCCGAGCGTGACGCCCGCGTAGGCCGGATGCACGAGGGAGCCCTGGCCCTCCACGAACAGGAACTCCTCTCCCCCGCGCCGATGGCCCTCGACGACGAGCCGCTCGGCCGCGCCGGCCAGGAAGTCGGCCGGCACCGCGTCGACGGCGATCCCCCAACCCGCGATCACGATTCCCGTCTGGCCCGTCGGGACGAAGCGCGACGCGAGGCCGCGCCGCCGCGCCTCCAGGTCGAGCTCCAGGGCGACCGTCTTCTTCCCGATCGCGCACTCGGAGCCGACGGTGTGGACGATCGTCGCCGGCACGCGGAGGTTCTCGCCGGTCGGGACGCTCAGGTCGGCCGGGGGGCGCCGCAGGTCGCGGAGCTCGACGCCGTGCTCGCCGGCGAGCGCGCTCAGCTCCGCGTCGTCGGCGAGGAACTCGTGGAGCCCGCTCTCCACGTCGAGCCCGGCCTCGATGCAGCGGCGCAGCAGCGCCCGCCAGGCGGGCGGGAACCGGCCGCCCTGCGTGGCGACCCCGACGAGCGCCGTGTCCGGCCCGAAGACGAGCGCCTCCTCGAGCGTGCCGACGACGGGCACGCCGTCCACCTCCGTGCCCGGCCGCGTCGAGTCGAGGAGGCAGGCGACGTCGTCCCGCCGGTAGCGGACGACGCCGCGAGCCGTCTTGCCGTAGTGGACGTCGCCGGAGTAGCCCTCAGCGAGGACGACGTACACCGAGTCCCGGCTCCTCCGAGGGCAGCTGCACGCCGTCGCGGAGCTCGACCCCCGGCCACGGGTCGTCCGCGAGCAGCAGGTTGCCGTCCAGGTCGACGTGGTCGCAGAGCGACGCGACCTGTGCGCCGGCGGCGATCCCGAGCCCCGACTCCAGCATGCAGCCGAGCATCACGCCGAGCCCGAGCGCGCGGGCGGCGTGGGCCATCCGCACCGCCTCGCGGATGCCGCCCGACTTGGCCAGCTTGATCGTGAGCCCGTGCGCCCGCTCGGCGCAGGCGGCGACGTCGGCGAGCGTGTGGCAGTCCTCGTCGACGTAGATCGGGATCGGCGACCGGCGCTTCAGGTCGCGGCCGCCGGGGTCGCCCGCGCGGAGCGGCTGCTCGCAGTACTCCACGCCGAGCTCGGCGAGCTGAGGGAGCGAGTCGAGCGCCTCCTCCAGCGACCAGTACTCGTTCACGTCGACCTGGAGTGGTAGCTGCGTCGCCTCGCGCACCGCGCGCACGCGCTCGACGTCGAGGCCGTCGCGACCGCCCAGCTTGAGCTTCAGGCGGCGGAAGCGGTCCGATACCCCGGCGGCGCGCTCAGCCATGTCGTGCGGCGAGCCGAGCCAGACCGTCCAGGAGGTCGGCGGCCCCTGCCGCGGCAGCCCGAGCAGCCGCCACACCGGCAGCCCGGTCAGCTTCCCCTGGAGGTCGTGGAGCGCCGCGTCGAGGGCCGCCCGGGCGGCGAACTGCTGCCGCGGGAGCCGCGCCTCGAGCTCCTCGAGAGCGAACGGATCGTCGCCGAGCGCCCCCGCGTGCTCCTCCACGTACGCGAGCGCCGACGCTGCCGTCTCGCCGTAGTGGTCCGCGGGCGCCGCCTCCCCGAAGCCGACGACGTCCCCGTGCCGGAGCTCGACGTGGACGACCTCCGCGCTGTCCGCAGCCTCCCGCGAGATGACGAAGGTCTCGGCGAGCCGGAGCGTCGAGATCGAGGCCGCGAGCTCCATGCCGCGGAGCCTAACGCCGCCTTTGAAGGCACCCGCCGCCGCGCCTACGTTCCGCGCGATCCAGCGACGCAGGACAGGGGGACACATGCGGAAGGGAACGCGGGGTCTGCTCGTCGCACTCGCGCTCGCCGGCCTCGTCGGCATCACGCACACGGACAACGCGGCCTGGATCTACGCGAGGCCCGGGACGCGGGAGGAGCGCGAGATGAGGCAGGCGATCACCCGCGACGCTCCGCAGGCGCTCAACTACTTCTCGACGACGGCCGGCGCCTACCTCGGGTGGGCGTACCTGCCGGGGCTGAACGCGTCGCGGCTGTTCCTCCACGGGATCGTCGTCGACTGGGAGTCGATGTACAAGACGTCCACCACCTACGAGGGCCGGGACGACCTCGGCTGCACCGCAGTGCACGAGGCCGGCCACCTACGTCGAGTTCACGCCCGGCCAGGGCCAGCGGATGCGCGACGCCTTCACCTACTTCCGCTCGTAGACCCGCAGCCGCGGGGGCCGGGCCGCCCTGGCCCGGGTACACTGCCTGCTCCCGCGCCTGTAGCTCAGGGGATAGAGCGCGCGCCTCCGGAGCGCGAGGTCGCAGGTTCGATTCCTGCCAGGCGCACTTTCTTCGCACCGGATGCGCCCGCTCGCCGCCTACCTGCGCTCCCTGAACCCGGAGCTGCCCCGCTCCGTGTGGATTCTCCAGGCCGGCGGGCTCGCGAACTTCTTCGGGAACGGGGTCGTGATCCCGTTCCTGATCATCTACCTGCACAACGTCCGCGGGATCTCGCTCACCGTCGCGGGGCTCGTGGTGGCGACGAACTCGGCCGTCGGGATCCCGTCGGGGATCGCAGCCGGCACGCTCTCCGACCGGCTCGGCGCCCGGCGCATCCTCGCCGCCGCGCTGCTGACGATGGCCGGCTCGATTGCGCTCTTCCCGCTGATCACGGAGGCCTGGCACGCCTTCCTGCTCAACGGCGCGCTCGGGCTCGGGAGCGGCGCCTTCTGGCCGGCCGCGAGCTCGCTCCTGACCGCGCTCACGCCCGCCCACCGCCGCCATGCGGCGTTCGGGCTCCAGCGCGTGACCATGAGCCTCGGCTTCGGCCTCGGCGGGCTCACCGGCGGCCTGATCGCAACCGCCGACTCGCCCCGGTCGTTCGCGATCCTCTTCCTCCTCGACGCGGCGACGTTCGTCGCCTTCGCCTTCATCCTCGCCGCGCTGCCGTCGCCGTCGCCGCACGCCCAGGACGAGCCGGGCAGCTACCGTCACGTCCTCCGCAACCGCCCCTTCATGGGGTTCGCGTGGCTGAACGTCGCCTTCGTCGCCGCGGGAGTCGTCCTGCTGAACGAGCTCCTCCCGGTGTTCGTCAAGAACGAGGCCGGCGTCAGCGAGAGCCTGATCGGAGTCTTCTTCCTCGTCCACACGGCGGCGATCGTCGTCGCCCAGCTCCCGATCACGAAGTGGTCGGAGGGACGGCGCCGAATGGTCGTGCTCGCTGCCATGGCCGTCGTGTGGGCCGCCTGCTGGCTGTCGGTGCTCGCAATGGGTGCCTGGCTGCACGGAGCGCCCGCGTTCGGCGTACTCGCCGGCATCGCGATCGTCTTCGCGCTCGGCGCGTGCCTGCACGGGAGCGTCGCGGGCCCGATCGTCGTCGACCTCGCCGAGCCGCACGTGATGGGCCGCTACATGGCCGTCTCGAGCCTCTCCTGGCAGGTCGCCTTCGTCGTCGGGCCCGCCGTCGGCGGAGCCGTGCTCGACGCGCAGCCGCTGGCGCTCTGGCCGGTTGCGGCGGCGGTGCTGCTCGCGAGCGCCGGCGCGTCGATCGCGCTCGAGCGGACACTGCCGGACGGAGCTCGCCGCAACCCCGCACATCTGGTCCCGCCGCCGCTCGCCGCGGGCATGGCGACCGATCCGGCGGGGTAGCATCGGGAGACGCAGCGACCGTGAAGCCATGCCGACGATTCCCCGCATCCGGAGAGCCCGCGCGACCGCGGTCGAGACCGGCCCGCGCCCGGCGCCGCGCATCCAGGAGCTCGAGGCCCACGGCCTGACCTGGGTTCACGTCGAGCGGATCGACGCCGATACGCTCCAGGAGCTCGCCGACCGATTCGGCTGGCACGAGCTCGACCAGGAGGACGTCCTCTCCAAGCGGCAGCGCCCGAAGCTCGACGAGTACGCAGACTACCTCTTCGTCGTCCTCCACTTCCCGGTGTACGACGCGGCGATCCAGCGCCTGAACGCGGGCGAGCTCGACGTCTTCATCGGCCACGACTACCTCGTCACCCTGCCGAACGTCGAGCTGCTGCCGGTCTCTCGGCTGTTCGCGCGCTGCGCGGACGACGAGGAGCTGCGCGACGACCTCTTCTCGAAAGGGTCGGGCTACCTCCTCTACCATGTCCTCGACGACCTGTTCGACTACTGCTTCCCGATCCTCGACAAGATCGGCCACAAACTCGACACGATCGAGGACCGCATGTTCGAGGAGCGCGCCGAGGACGTCGTCCGCGACCTCTCGAACGTCAAGCAGGAGATCATCTCCTACCGCAAGATCATCAAGCCCGAGCGCTCGACGCTGCGCCTGCTCGAGCG
>JACVRU010000098.1 GCA_014534295.1 Thermoleophilia bacterium
ATCACGGCGACGCGGTCGCCCATCGTCATGGCCTCGGTTTGGTCGTGCGTCACGTAGATCGTCGTGACGCCGAGGTCGCTCTGGAGACGTGCGATCTCGGCTCGCGTCTGGACCCTGAGCTTCGCGTCGAGGTTCGACAGCGGCTCGTCCATCAGGAAGGCCTGCGGCTGCCGGACGATCGCCCGGCCCATCGCGACCCGCTGGCGTTGGCCGCCCGAGAGCGCGCGCGGCTTCCGCTTGAGGAAGCTCTCGAGGCCGAGGATCCGCGCAGCGTCCTGGACTCGGGCGTCGATCTCATCCTTCGGGACCTTCTTCAGCTTGAGGCCGAAGGCGATGTTCTCGTAGACCGACAGATGCGGGTAGAGCGCGTAGCTCTGGAAGACCATCGCGATGTCCCGGTCCTTCGACGGGACGTGGTTGACGACGCGGTCTCCGATCTTGAGCACGCCTTCGGAGATTTCCTCGAGGCCGGCGACCATGCGGAGGGCGGTCGTCTTGCCGCAGCCGGAGGGGCCGACGAGCACCATGAACTCGCCGTCCTCGATCTCCAGGTCCATGTCGTCGACCGCGCGCGTTCCGTCGGCGTAGATCTTGCTGACGTCCTCGAAGGTCACGCCGGCCATGGAGCCCCCTTCCCGTTCGTTCGCAGCGCGATCCTAACGGTGGTGAAATCGGTAGAGCCGGAGGACCGGTCGCCGAAGACTACGATCGGCCGGTGATCGCGGATCTCCGCTCCCTGGCCGCGCACGTCAGCGACGGCGCCTCCGACCGCTCGACCCACGGCGAGGACCTCACGTACCACCCGGCCCGTCCGCCCGACGCCGTCGTCTACCCGGAGTCGGTCGCGGAGGTCTCGGGAGTCCTCGCCTTCGCGAACGAGCGCGGCATCCCGGTCGTCCCCTTCGGGGCCGGGACAAGCCTCGAGGGCCACGTGATCCCCGTCGCCGGCGGGATCAGCCTCGACCTCGGCCGGCTGACCCGCGTCGAGGTCCACGCGGCCGACCTGGCCGCGACCGCGGGGGCCGGCGTCACGCGCGGCGCGCTCAACCGCCGGGCGAGCGAGCACGGCCTCTTCTTCCCGGTCGACCCAGGGGCCGACGCGACCCTCGGTGGCATGGCCGCGACGAACGCGAGCGGGACGACGACGATCCGCTTCGGCGGCATGCGGGCGCACGTGCTGGCGCTCGAGGTCGTGCTCGCCGACGGCACGGTGATCCGCCCCGGCTCGCGTGCCTTCAAGACCTCCGCCGGCTACAACCTCGCCGCCCTCTTCGTGGGCTCGGAGGGGACGCTCGGCGTGATCACGGAGCTCGTGTTGCGGCTGCACGGGATCCCCGAGTACACCGTCGCCGCGCGCGCGACCTTCCCGGACCTCGACGCGGCCGTCTCGGCCGCCGTGGCCATGGTCGGCTCGGGCGTCGCGATCACCCGGGTCGAGCTGCTCGACGCGCTCACGCTGCACGCGCTCAACCGCTACAAGGAGGCGGCTTACCCCGAGGCGCCGAGCCTCTTCCTCGAGTTCGCCGGCACCGAGACCGGCGTCACCGGCGAGGTCGAGGCGGCGCGGGAGCTCTGCCTCGCTGAGAACGCGGGGTCGTTCGACGCGGAGCGGAACGAGGAGGCCCGCAACCGGCTTTGGGAGGCGCGTCACCACGCCGCCTTCGCGCTCGCGGCGGCCGCGCCCTCCGGCTCGAAGTTCAAGGCCACCGACGTCTGCGTCCCCGTCTCCGAGCTCCCCGGGGCCGTCCGGCACGCTCGCGGGCTCGTCGAGGCACGCGGGATCGAGGCGAGCATCATCGGCCACGTGGGGGACGGCAACTACCACGTCGGCTTCTCCGTCGACCCGGAAGACCCGGAGGCGATCGCCGCGGCGGAGGAGGTGAACCACGAGCTCGTCGCGTACGCGCTCGCGCGCGGGGGGACGTGCACCGGGGAGCACGGCATCGGGCTGGGGAAGATCGGCTACCTCGAGGCCGAGCACGGCGACCTCATTCCCGTGCTCCGCGGGATCAAGCACCTGCTCGACCCGAACGGGATCCTCAACCCCGGGAAGATCCTCCGGTCTGGTTAGGCCGCCGCCCGGACGGGTAGCCGGACTCCGTGGCGACGACCAAGCAACGACGAGCAGCCAAACGGAACGTCCAGAAGGCGCAGGCCGCGGCGAAGCGGAAGCGCACGATCGCCAACCTGCCGCAGAGCACCCGGCGCTCGCTCCAGCTCGAGGCCCGAAAGGGGGCCGCGCGAGGCGGCTCGCCCGGTCACCGGCTCGAGGACCGGAACCGGCAGCAGCTCTACGAGACGGCCCGCAAGCTCGACATCCCCGGCCGCTCGAAGATGGGCAAGTCGCAGCTGATCCAGGCGATTCGGAAGGCCCGGTAGCGCGGTAGCCTGCGGCCCATGTCCTCAGGCCATGAGGGCGAGCCGCGGATCCAGGCCGCCGGGCTCACGAAGCGGTTCGGCGACTTCACCGCCGTCGACGGCGTCGACTTCGCGGTCGTCGCCGGCGAGACGTTCGGCTTCCTGGGGCCGAACGGGGCCGGCAAGAGTTCGACGATGCGGATGATCGGCGCCGTCTCGCCGCGCAGCGGGGGTGCGCTTCGCGTCTTCGAGCTCGACCCCGCGGAGGCCGGGCCGGAGATCCGCGCGCGCCTCGGCGTCGTCCCCCAGGAGGACAACCTGGACCTGGAGCTGACCGTCTTCGAGAACCTCCTCGTCTACGGTCGCTACTTCGGGCTCCCCTCGTCGCTCATCCGCGAGCGCGCCGACGAGCTGCTCGCCTTCATGCAGCTCGCGGACCGGCGGCAGCACCGGGTCGAGCCGCTCTCCGGAGGGATGAAGCGGCGGCTCACGATCGCCCGCGCGCTGGTCAACGAGCCCGACCTGATGCTGCTCGACGAGCCGACGACCGGGCTCGACCCGCAGGCGCGCCACGCCGTCTGGGACCGGCTCTACCGACTCAAGCAGCGCGGTGTGACGCTCGTCCTGACCACCCACTACATGGACGAGGCGGAGCAGCTCTGCGACCGCCTCGTCGTGATGGACCGCGGCCGGATCGTCGCCGAGGGCTCGCCGCGCGACCTGATCGCGCGCCACGTCGAGCGGGAGGTGGTCGAGCTCCGCTTCGCAGCGGGCACGCAGGACGGCGCCGTCGCGCGGCTGGCGGGAGTCGGGGACCGGATCGAGGAGCTCGCGGACCGGATCCTGATCGGCACCGCGGACGGGGACGCGACGCTCGCGGCGGCCCAGGACCGGGGCGTCGAGCCGGAGAGCGTGCTCATCCGGAGGAGCACGCTCGAGGACGTCTTCCTCTCCATCACCGGGCGCACGCTGATCGACTGATGGTCGAGCAGGCCGCCCACGTCCTCTCCTGGCACGCGCGGAGCTACCGCAAGTCCTGGCGCGCGACGATCACCGTCGCCTTCCTGAACCCGCTCTTCTTCCTGTTCTCGATCGGCGTGCTGCTCGGCGGGATCGTCGACGAGGGCCGGGCCGACCTCGGCGGGCTCACGTACCTCGAGTTCGTGGCGCCCGGCCTGCTCGCCGCGACGGCGATGCAGATCGGGACGAACGAGGGCAGCTTCCCGGTCATGGCCGGACTCAAGTGGACGAGGACGTACCACGCGGTCGTCGCGACGCCCGTGCGGGTCCTCGAGCTGTTCCTCGGCTTCTTCGGCTGGGTCGCCCTCCGGATCGTCGTCGCGGCCGCGATCTTCACGGCCGTGGCCGCGGCCGTCGGGGCGTTCCGCTCGCCCTGGGCCGCGCTCGCGCCGCTGGCCGCCCTCGGCTGCGGCCTCGCCTTCGCCGCTCCCATCGCTGCGACCGCTGGGGCCGTCGAGAACAGCTCCGTCCTGACGGCGATCTTCCGCTTCGGGATCCTGCCGCTCTTCCTCTTCTCCGGGACGTTCTTCCCGGTCTCGCAGCTGCCGGCCGCGCTCGAGTGGGCCGCCCGAGTGACGCCGCTCTGGCACGGCGTCACGCTCTGCCGCGAGCTCGCCGGCGGGACGGCGGAGCTGTGGCCCTCGCTCGGCCACGCCGGGTACCTCGCGGCCTTCACGCTCGCGGGCGGCGCGCTCGCGATCCGCATCCTCCAGCGGAAGCTGCTGAAGTGAGCAGCGTCGCCGTCCCGATCCGGACGCTCCCGGCGGGAGGCCGGTACGCGTGGCGGCTCGTCCAGCGGAACCTCGTCACGGGCCGCCGCCAGTGGCTGCTGATCGTCTCCGGCTTCTTCGAGCCGGTGTTCTTCCTGCTCGGGCTCGGGATCGGAGTCGGGAAGCTCGTCGGCGACCTCGAGTACGCCGGCCGGCTCGTCCCGTACCAGGAGTTCGTCGCGCCGGCGCTGCTCGCGGCCGCGGCGATGAACGGCGCCGTCTACGAGTCGACGATCAACGTCTTCGCCAAGCTGAAGTGGGGCAAGGTGTACGAGGGCGTGCTGGCCACGCCGCTCGGCGTGCGGGACGTGGCGCTCGCGGAGCTGACCTACGCGCTCATGCGCGGGGGCGTCTACGCCGGCGGCTTCGTCGTCGTGATGGGGGCGCTCGGGCTCGTCGACACGCCGTGGGCGGCGGCCGCGATCCCTGCGGCGCTGCTCGTCGGGGCGGCGTTCGCGGCGGTGGGCCTGGTCGCGGTCACGGTGATGCGGTCGTGGGCGGACTTCGGCTTCATGGAGGTCGTGACGCTCCCGCTCTTCCTCTTCTCCGCGACGTTCGTCCCGCTCGCCGAGTACCCGCAGGCGGTCCAGTGGATCCTGCCGCTGACGCCGCTCTACCACGGCGTCGAGCTGCTGCGCGGTCTGACGCTCGGCGAGGTCGGTCCCGGCCTGCTCGTCCACATCGCCTACCTCGCCGCGCTGACTGCAGTGGGGCTCGCGGTCGCCGACCGGCGGCTCGCGCGGCTGCTGCTCAAGTAGGCGTTTCGCGCCCCGCGGCCGGGGTAGCCGGACCGCGTGAAGGCCCTGGTCTGGCACGGCCGCCGGGACGTCCGAGTCGAGACGGTCCCGGACCCCGTGATCCGCGAGCCGACGGACGCCGTCGTCCGGGTCACGTCGAGCGGCGTTTGCGGCTCCGACCTGCACCTGTACGAGGTGCTGGGCCCGTTCATGGAGCCGGGCGACATCCTCGGCCACGAGCCGATCGGAATCGTCGAGGAGGTGGGCGCGGAGGTCGAGCACATCCGGCCGGGCGACCGCGTGGTGGTTCCGTTCAACATCTCGTGCGGCGCCTGCTTCATGTGCGAGCGAGGCCTGTACTCCCAGTGCGAGACGACGCAGGTGCGCGAGCACGGGAAGGGGGCGGCCCTGTTCGGGTACACGAAGCTGTACGGCCAGGTGCCCGGGGCGCAGGCGGAGTACGTGCGCGTCCCGATGGCCCACTTCGGGCCGATCAAGGTGCCGGAGGGACCGCCCGACGACCGCTTCCTCTACCTCTCGGACGTGCTGCCGACGGCCTGGCAGGCCGTGGCCTACGCGGACGTTCCGGCAGGCGGCAGCCTCGCCGTCTACGGCCTCGGCCCGATCGGCCAGATGTGCGTCCGGATCGCCCGCCACCTCGGCGCCGACCCGGTGATCGGCGTCGATCTCGTCCCGGAGCGCCTGGAGCTCGCGCGCCGGCACGGGGCCGAGGCGATCGACCTGCGCGACGGCGACCCGGTCGCCGCGATCCTCGACCGGACCGACGGCCGCGGCGTGGACGCCGTCGTCGACGCCGTTGGGATGGAGGCGCACGGGGCTCCGGTGACGGCGCTCCTGCAGCGCTCGGCCGGCGTCCTGCCCGACAAGGCCGCGCAGGTGCTGATGGAGCGGGCCGGCGTCGACCGGCTGAGCGCGCTGCTCGACGCGATCCGGTCGGTGCGGCGCGGCGGCACGCTCTCGATCAGCGGCGTCTACGGCGGGGCGATCGACCCGCTGCCGATGATGGAGCTGTTCGACCGGCAGGTCCAGATCCGCATGGGCCAGGCGAACGTGAGGCGCTGGGTGGACGACATCCTCCCGCTGCTCCTCGACGGCGACCCGCTCGCCACGGGCGAGCTGGCGACGCACCGCCTGCCGCTCGACGACGCGCCCCGCGGCTACGAGCTCTTCCAGAAGAAGGAGGAGGGCGCGATCAAGGTCGTCCTCCAGCCGTGATCATCCCGGAAAGTGCTCCGCGCTTCCCGGGGGCCCCGAAATGAGGGTCGTCGTCCTCGGCGCGACTGGGAACGTCGGCACGAGCCTGCTCGACGCGCTGGCGGCGGAGGACCGCGTCGAGTCGGTGCTCGGCGTCGCCCGCCGGCTGCCCGCACTCGAGGTGCCGAAGGTGGAGTGGGCGCGCGCGGACGTCTCCTCCTCCGACCTCGTCCGCCTCTTCCGCGGAGCGGACGCCGTCGTCCACCTCGCCTGGCTGATCCAGCCGTCGCGGGACCAGCGGCGCCTGCGCCGCGTCAACGTCGAGGGCTCCGCTCGCGTCTTCCGGGCGGTGGCCGACGCCGGCGTGCCCGCGCTCGTCTACGCGTCGTCGGTCGGTTCGTACTCGCCCGGACCGAAGGACAGGCGCGTCGACGAGTCGTGGCCGGTCGAGGGCGTCCGGACGAGCTTCTATTCCCGCCACAAGGCCGAGGTGGAGACCCTGCTCGACGGCTTCGAGGCGGAGCGGCCGGGGGTGCGCGTCGTGCGCCTGCGTCCCGGCCTGATCTTCAAGCGGGAGGCGGCCTCGGGGATCCGCCGCCTGTTCGCAGGCCCGTTCTTGCCGAGCCCGCTCGTGCGCAGGGGCCTGATCCGGGTCCTCCCGGACCTGCCGCGGCTGCGCTTCCAGGCGCTGCATTCCCTCGACGTCGGCGACGCCTACCGGCTCGCCGTCGTGGGCGAGGCCCGCGGCGCCTTCAACGTCGCGGCGGAGCCCGTGCTCGACGCCGCGCGCCTGGCCCGGCTGCTCGACGCGCGCCTCGTTCCGATGTCCCCGCGCGCGGCGCGCGCCGCGGCGGCCGTCACCTGGCGGCTTCGCCTCCAGCCGAGCCCGCCCGGCTGGCTCGACCTCGCGCTGGCGGTGCCGCTGCTGGACGTCTCGCGGGCACGGAGCGAGCTCGGCTGGGAGCCCCGGCGGACGGCCGAGGAGGCGCTGCTCGAGCTACTCGCCGGGATCCGCGACGGCGCCGGGATCGCGACGCCCCCGCTCGCGCCCG
>JACVRU010000022.1 GCA_014534295.1 Thermoleophilia bacterium
AGAAGATCCGGCGTCGGGCGGCGGTCCGCCTTGTAGCCCTCGTGCAGCTCGTGCCGCTCGACGGGGCGCGTGTCCCACGCGACCGCGACCGCCTTCGGCTTGTAATCCGTCAGCAGCTTGAAGAGCATGTTCGTGAACCCGAGCAGCGCGTTCGTCGGGAAGCCCTCGCTCGTGGCGAGCTCCTCCGGGAGGGCGAAGAACGCCCGGTAGGCGAGGTTGTTGCCGTCCACGAGGAAGAGGTCTGCGTCGCGCACGGGCGCGTCGTCGAGGACGAGCTCGGCGCCGGTCAGGGTCTTCGGCACGAGGCAACGGTATCGTCCGGCCGCGATGCCGCGGCCCTTCTCCGACGACGACCTGGACGCTGCCGCCGCGCTGCTCGCCGAGCGGCACGCGAGCCACCGGACCGCCGAGCCGCTGCTGCCCGCGGACGTCGACTTCCGCGCCGAGGTCGAGGCGCTGTGGCGCCGGCCCGGCGCCTCGGGGGCGATCTCGGAGGGCGGCTTCCTGCTCGGAGCGCCCCGGGAGGACCGCATCTGGGGGCCGAACGTCTGGGTCGAGCTCGCAGGTCACGCGGTCGAGCAGGCGGAGGCGGCCCGCGACCTGTACGAGCTCGCCGCCCAGCGCTGGGTGGACGAGGGCAACACCCGCCACTACGTAGTCGTGCCCGCGACCGACGCGCAGCTCGTCGACGCCTGGTTCCGGCTCGGCTTCGGGCAGCAGCACGCCTTCGGGATCCGAGAGGTGCCCGAGCAGACGGGGTTCCCGGAGGGGACCCGGGAGGCGGAACCGGCGGACGTCGACGCACTGGTGGCTCTCGGGCCACTCGTCGCCGATCACCAGGCGCTTGCGCCCGTCTTCGGCCCGGGTCGCCGTAAGGAAGAAGACGACGACGACTCACTCCGCGGAGAGATACTCGAGGGGCTGCTGTCCGACGACGTCGCCGACGTCGTCGCCGTACGTGACGGGCGGATTGTCGGCTACTTCTACGTCGCTCCCGCCGAGCATTCCGGGATGCACGCCGGCCTCGCCAGGCCGCCGGGGGCGGCGTACCTCGCCTGGGCGGCGACGGCCCCGCAGGTCAGAAGCAGCGGCGTCGGCGTCGCGCTCACCGGGGCGGCCTTCGCCTGGGCCCGCTCGCGCCGCCACGACGTCATGGTCACCGACTGGCGCGTGACGAACCTCCTCTCCTCGCGGTTCTGGCCCGCGCGCGGCTTCCGCACGACCTTCCTCCGCCTCTATCGCTCCATTCCGTGACCCGCATTCCCCTGCTCGCAGGGACGCGCGTTCAGGTGGTCGAGGCGCCGGCTGGCTCCGTCGTCCTCCGTCCTCCCCCGCCGGGGGAGGCGATCGCCGACGTCGCCGCGGCCGTCCGAGACGCTCTGAGGTACCCCCTCGACGGCCCGCCGCTGGCCGAGGTCGTGCCCGCGGGGGGCCGGGCGACGATCGTCGTCGAGCCGCCGGCCCTGCCGATCCCCGGGACGGAGCTCGACCCCCGGCGGCGCGCGGTCGAGGCCGCGTCCGCCGAGCTCGAGCGGGCCGGCGTTCCCCCGTCGCGCCAGACGCTGCTCGTGGCGGGCGGGCTCGCGCGGCGGCTCCCGCGGCGGGAGGTCGAGGCACTCGTCACGCGCGACCTCGCCCGCCGCTTCACGGGGCGCGTGGTGGTCCACGACGCCGAGGACCAGGGGCTGGTGGCGCTCGCGCCGGGGCTGCGGGTCAACCGCGAGCTCGTCGAGACCGACGCGACGGTCGTCGTCAGCGCGGCGCAGACGTTCCTCGACGGCGGGCCGGCCGTCCTGCTCGGGGCCGCGGGCCCCGAGGCGGGTCGCGCGGCCGGCGCAGAGTCGCTGCTCGAGACGCGGCGCTCCTGGGGCTGGCCGCTCGCGCTCGACCTCGAGCGGCTCCTCGCGGCCCGCGTGCCGCTGGTCGGCGCCTCGCTCGCCCTCGACCACCCGCGGCTCGGGGGCTTCCTCCGCGGCTACCCCTACGACGACGAGGCGCTCGAGCGGGTCGCACGCTCGCCGCTCCGCGTCGGCCTCGGCGTGCTTCCCGGGCGGCTCCGCACGCGTCTGATCGGCTCGCTCCGCACGGAGCTGACCGTCTCGACGGTCCACGGCGGACCGCCCTCCGTCGCCCATGCGGAAGCGCTGCTGCGCTCGATCGAGCTCCGTTCGGTGGCGCTCGACGCGCCGGTGGACGTGCTTTGCGTAGCGATACCGCACACGACCCCGTACATCCCCCGGGAGCGCCCGAATCCGCTGCTCGTCGCCTACCTCGGGCTCGCGTACGCGCTGCGGCTGTGGCGGGACGCGTTCCCCGTCGTCGACGGCGGCGCCCTGATCCTCGTCCACCGCTTCCACCGCGCCTTCGCCCACCCGACCCAGGCGCCCTACCGCGTCTTCTTCGGGGCCGCGCGGCTCGGGCGCGAGCCGGAGCACCTCTCCGAGGCGGAGCGCGCCGCGGGAGCCGATGCGCGCGCGCTCGAGCTCTACCGCTCCGGCCGGACCTGCCATCCGCTGCTGCCGTTCGCGGACTGGGCCGCCTGCCGGCCCGCGCTCGACCGGCTCGGCACGGTTCTCGTCGCGGGCTGCCGGGACGCGGTCGCGGCCCGTCAGCTCGGCTTCGTCCCTGCAAGGAGCATCCCTGCCGCGCTCGAGCTCGTCGCCGGGATGCTCGGCCGGGAGCCCCGCGTCGGGCTCCTCGTCACGCCGCCCTTCTTCCCCCTGCGGGTCGGGACGCCGACGCCCTAGACGACCAGCACCGCCGCGCCGCGGACCTCGCCTGCCCGGAGGCGCGCGAGGGCGTCGTTCGCCCGCTCGAGCGGATACTCCTCGACCTCGGTTCGCACGGGCACGGCAGGCGCGAGCGCGAGGAACTCCTCGCCGTCCCGCCGGGTGAGGTTCGCGACCGAGCGGACGACACGCTCGCCCCAGAGCAGCCCGTACGGAAACGAGGGAATGTCGCTCATGTGGATCCCCGCGCAGACGACGGTCCCGCCCCGGGCCAGGGCGCGCAGGGCGGCGGGGACGAGCTCGCCGGCCGTCGCGAAGACGATCGCCGCGTCGAGCTCGTCCGGGGCGGGGCCAAGCGCGTCCCCCGTCCACTCGGCGCCGAGCTCGAGCGCGAGCGACTGCGCGGCCTCGTCGCCGGCGTGCGTGAACGCGAACACGCGCCGCCCCTGCCAGCGCGCGACTTGCACGAGGATGTGAGCCGCGGCGCCGAAGCCGTAGAACCCCAGGCGCTCGGCCTCGCCGGCCAGCCGGAGCGCGCGGTAGCCGATGAGCCCGGCGCAGAGCAGTGGCGCGGCCTGCGCGTCCGGGTAACCGTCGGGCAGCGGGAAGCAGAAGCGGCGGGCGGCGACGGCGTGCTGCGCGTAGCCCCCGTCGAGCTGGTATCCCGTGAAGCGCGCCCGCTCGCAGAGGTTCTCGCGCCCGGACCGGCAGTACCGGCATTCGCCGCAGGTCCAGCCGAGCCAGGGGACGCCTAGGCGCTCGCCGGTCTCCACGTCCTCGCCGACGATCTGGTGGCCCGGCACGAGCGGCAGCTTCGCGTCCGGCAGCTCCCCGTCGACGACGTGCAGGTCGGTGCGGCAGACGCCGCAGGCGCGTACGCGAAGCAGCACCTGCCCGTGCGCGGGCTCGGGCACCGGGAGGTCGACCGCCCGGAGGGGCGTGCCGGGAGCGTCCAGGACCATCGCCCTCATCCGGACCACGGCTCGCGCTCGAGCGCGGCCTCGAAGGCGGTTCGGTCGTGCAGGGGGTCTCCGTGGGAGACGAGGACGAGCTCGAAGGGCAGCTCGAGCAGCCTCCGCAGCGCCGGCAGGACGCACTCCTCGTGCCACGGAGTGGACCAGACACGGAGCTCCCCGCTGGGCGCGGTCAGCCCGTCCGCGAAGACGAGGGACTGCTGCTCCGGGAGGTACAGCGGGGTCTCCGCCCGCCCGCGCCCGTCGTGGAGCGCGACGACGCCGCCGGGCAGCTCGGTCCCGGGCCAGACGGTCTCCAGGTCGGTCTCGGGGAGGTCGTGGCGGAAGTAGAGGTCGGGCCCGAAGCCCCGGGCGCTGTAGCGGCGGACGAAGAGGTCGACGTCCCGGACGTGGTCGGGCTTGAGGACGACGGCGGCGGTCGGCGGGCGCGCGTCGAGGCGGTCCCACACTGCCCCCACGTCCCCCGGGGGAGCGAGCGGGTCGAGTACGAGCACCTCGCCCCGGCTCTCGACGCAGACGGAGGCGACGAGCTCGTCCCAGCCATGCCCCGGCTGCCAGTCCGGGTGCGGCTGCCGCCAGAGCCACAGGCCCGGGGCGACGTCGCGCGTCTCGCAGTGGCTCACAGCACTTGACCGAGGAACTTCACCGTCCGCTCGTTCTGCGGGTGCTCGAAGAGCTGGCCGGGAGGGCCCTCCTCGACGATCCGGCCGTGGTCCATGAAGATCACGCGGTCGCCGACCTCGCGCGCGAAGCCCATCTCGTGCGTGACGACCACCATCGTCATGTGGAACTCCGTCGCCAGCGCGCGCATCACGTCGAGCACTTCCTTGATCAGCTCCGGATCGAGCGCGGAGGTGACCTCGTCGAAGAGCATCAGCTTCGGCCTCAGCGCCAGCGCGCGGGCGATCGCGACACGCTGCTGCTGCCCGCCGCTGAGGTGCCCGGGGTACGCGTCGGCCTTGCCCTCCAGGCCGACCTGGCGCAGGAGCTCGAGCGCCCGCGCGCGCGCGTGCTCCTTCGAGAGGCCGAGGACGTTGCGGAGAGCCAGCGTGATGTTTCCGAGGGCGGTCTTGTGCGGGAAGAGGTTGAAGGACTGGAAGACCATTCCGATCTGGGTCCGGGCGGCGTTCAGGTCGCAGCGGACGTCCGTGAGCTCGAGCCCTTCGAAGAACACCCGCCCCTCGGTCGGCTCCTCGAGCAAGTTGATCGTCCGCAGGAGCGTCGACTTCCCGGACCCAGAGGGGCCGATGACGACGAGCACCTCGCGCGGATGCACGGCGAGGTTCACGTCGCGCAGGACGTGCAGGTCGCCGAACCACTTTTGCACGTCCTCCAGTCGGACGAGGACCCCGTCGGAACTCATGCTCCGATGCCGGTCAGGCCGCTCCGCATGCGGCGCTCCAGCCACGTCACGACTCTGATCATAGGCAGCGTGACCACGAGGTATCCCGCGGCCGTCGCGACGAACCCCGTTGCGTTGAAGGTCTGCTGGAAGATCTCGCGGCCGGCGGACATCAACTCCTGCTGCTGGAACGTCAGGCCGAGGAAGGCGACGAGAGACGTGTCCTTGATGAGGATCACGAACTCATTCGTGAACGGCGGAATCACCCGCCGGACGGCCTGCGGAAGGATCACGAGTCTCATCGCCTTGAAATAGCCCATGCCGAGCGAACGGGCGGCTTCGAACTGGCCGCGCTCGATCGACTGGATCCCGGCGCGGAAGATCTCCGCTGAATAGGCGCCCGCGTTGAGCCCCAGCACGAGGATCGCCACCTGGTAGGCGCTGAGGTTGATCCGCAGACCGAGCGCTATCCCGAAGAAGAAAAAGCTGAGCTGCCACAGCAGCGGCGTGCCGCGGAAGAAGTTGATGTACAGCCGCGCCGGCGCCCTGACGACTGCGCGGCTCGAGAGCGCGAACATGGAGAGAACGAGCCCGATCGCGATCCCGATCGCCTCACCGGAGAGGGCCAGGATGATCGTGTTGCCGGCCGCGCGTAGAAAGTGCGTCGCGAATTCCTCCAGGATCGCGAACTCGAAGAAGTTCCGCGCGAAGACGTCCACGTTCCCGGAGCGGAACCACCAGTAGAGACCAACGAGGACAAGGGCCTGCGCGCCGAGAACCACCCCGGCGACCGCGCCCTCGCGGCTCGGCTTCGTCGGCAGCCGCCGATAGATCCAGGCCCCGAGGGCCACCCCGGCGAGGCCGAGAGCTGCCGCGACGAGCAGCACCGCTCCCTGCGCCCCGCTCGTAATGCCCTCCGCGAGCTGCTGCGAGGGTGTCCAGCCGAACGATGTCAGCACGCCGATCGTCCCGACGACCAGCACTCCGAGCGCACCCGCCCCGAGGAGTGCCGACGCTGCGGAGAGCGGCGTCTGCTCCCTGACGACGTAGCGGAAGCCCCGGTCCGGGGCGGTTTCGACCACCGTGCTCATGTCTCCCTCCTTGGGCCGGAAACGAGAAGGCCCGCGTGCGTTCACGCGGGCCCTCCCGGTCCGATCCTCGTCGCGTCAGCTTTCGGCGACGCTCCCGGCGGGAGCGTCGGGGAAGTACTTGTCATAGATCTGCTGGTACGTCCCGTCGTCGATCATCGCCTGGAGCGCCGCGTTGACCGCGTCGAGCAGCTCCTCGTTCTGCGGGTCGACGGCGAAGCCGTAGTCCTCGTCCGTGTCGATCACCTCGACGAGCTCGAGCGAGGGTCGCTTCGACGCCTCGTCGGCCGACGCGGGCTCGTCGAAGATGACGCCGGTCACGTTCCCGCCCTCGAGCGCCGTGTACGTGTCGGGCGCGTCCGGGAACGAACGCACCTCGACGCCGTTCGGCTCCAGGTTCTCGCGTGCCCAGGCCTCGCCGGTCGTACCGGTCTGCACGGCGACGGTGTGGCCCGCTCCGAGGTCGTCGACCGACTGGATGTCGGGCGTGCGCTCGCTGTTGACGGTCAGCGACTGCTGCGCCCGGTAGTACGGGATCGTGAAGTTCACCTGTTCCTCGCGCTCGGGCGTGATCGTCGTGGCGGAGGCGACGAGGTCGTAGCGGCCCGCGGCGAGCTGCGTGAAGATCGTGTCGAAGGCCGTGTCGCGCCAGTCCGTGGTCAGGTTCAGGCGGCCGGCAATCTCCTCGACGAGCTCGACGTCGAAGCCGGTCAGCTCGCCGCCCTCGCGGAACTCGAAGGGCGCGAACGGGATGTCGGAGCCGACGGTGAGGGCCCCCTCCTCGAGCGTGTTGAACGACGGCGCCGTCGTCCCGGTCTCCGTGGCGGTCTCGCCCCCCGTGGCGTCCTCGTCGTCGTCGCCGCCGCACGCGACTGCGGCCAGGACGAGGACGAGCGCGACGAGCAGGCCGAGAATCAGAGTCCTCTTGCTCACGTGCCCTCCTTCTGCCGTAGGTCGCGCACTACCCTAAACAGCCCGGGTCGACCTCGTCGCCGGTGCGCAGCTCGCCGTAGTCCTCGTCGGGCAGCACGGCGACGGGGAGCGTGCGGCCGTAGAGCTCCTCGGCGACGAGGGCGCCGAGCGCCAGGATCTCGTCGGCGTGGCGGAGCAGGATCGCCGCCGGGGCGGTACCGGCGCGAACGCATTCGGCGAGCACCGTCGAGCTCGAGCTCGAGCCGCGGCCCGAGGGCATGACGAGCACGCGGCCCGTGACGCGCTCCCGGCACTGGGGATGCCGGCGGTCGACGATGCGCCCGGTCGCGGGATCGACGCCGCCCCAGAAGCTGAGCGGCTCGTCCAGCATGAGCACCTCAGGCATCGGCCCAGAGCTCCGGGACGCGTCGGACGCCGCCCGCGGCCGCCGAGCGGAGGCACTCCTCGAGGCTGCCGAAGACCACCTCCACGCCGAGGTTTCCCGGCGCGTAATACGCCCACTTCGCGGAGTCGGTCATCACCGCGCCGTCGAGCCGGCCCAGGATCGGCGTCACGTAGGTGCACGTGTCGACGACGACCTCGACGCCCGGCAGCGCGGGCGCCCGCGCGAGGACGTCCCTGCTCGTCGACACGTAGACCGGGACCCTGGGCCGCGGCAGCTCACCGAGCAGCGCCGCGATCCGCTCCAGCTCGGCGACGGAGGCGTGCGGCGTCCCGAGGCTGACGGCGCCCAGCCGGCCGTCCTCCGTCGTGGTCAGCGAGTCGCGGGCGCGGCGCAGCAGCGCGGGCGTGACCTCGACCGTCCGCGCAGGCGGGAGACCGTGCAGCGCGTCCTCGAGCGTCGACGCCTCGGGCGTCACGCCGACGGCGTGGAAGAGCGCCACCGAGCCCGACGATGCCGCGGCCGCACCGAGCGCCTTCAGCCGGTCCTCGCCGGTCTCCACGGGGAGCCCGACGAGCACCGGCACGAGCGCGCCGGCCTCGTGCCCCACGAGGTACCCGAGCACGGGGTAGAGGACGTCGTCGGCGAGCAGCCGCTCGGGGACGCCGTCGAGTCGGAAGACGATCTCGCCCCGCCGTCCCTCGTTCCGGTGCAGGCCCGTGTCCGGCACGCGCCCGACGATCGCCGCCGCGACGTCGACGAAGTCTCCGTACCGGTTCGTCCGGGCTCCGAGCACCGAGTTGGCGAACACGATCGCGTTCGACTCCGCCCAGGCGATCTGCTCGCCGAGCTCGGGCCGCGCGGAGAGCTGGTACGGAGCGCAGGTCCAGGTCGGCCGACAGCCGAGCGCCACGTACGCGTCCATCAGGCGCTTGGCCCGCTCCCTCGTCTCCGGGCCGCCGCGATAGCGCTCGGGGTGCAGGAGGTCGAGCGAGCCGACGTTGAGCGTCGTCGGCACGGAGACGCGCGCCCCCTCGGCCATGAGCCGCTCCGCGAAGTCGAGGCTCGCCTGCCCGTGGTAGAGGCAGCCGTCGACGTGAGCGCGAGTGATCTCGACGAAGCCCGAAGCGCCGGTCAGCTCGCCCAGCCGGGCGACGATCCGTTCGGCGAGGCCTATTACTCGAGCTCGCCGAGGTAGGCGCGCTTCATTTCCGGGTTCTCGAGCAGGGCCTTCGCGCTGTCCGCGAGCACGATCTCCCCGGTCTGGAGGACGTAGCCGCGGTCGGCGATCGAGAGGGCCATGTTGGCGTTCTGCTCGACCACGAAGACCGTCGTCCCCTGGCCGTTGATGCGCTGGATGATCTCGAAGTTCTGCTGCACGAGCAGCGGCGACAGCCCCATCGAGGGCTCGTCCATCAGCAGCACCTTCGGCCGCGCCATCAGCGCGCGGCTGACCGCGACCATCTGCTGCTCCCCGCCCGACAAGGTCCCCGCGCGCTGGTCGAGCCGCTCCTTGATCCGCGGGAAGAGCGCGTAGGCGCGCTCGAGGTCCTCGCGCACCTCGTCCTTGTCCTTCCGCTGGTACGCGCCGAGCTGGAGGTTCTCGCGCACGGTCATCCGCTTGAACAGGCGGCGGTTCTCCGGGACCATGGAGACGCCGCGCGCGACGACCATGCTCGGCAGCAGCCCGTCGACGCGCTCGCCGTCGACCACCACCTCGCCCCGCGTCGGCCGGACGTAGCCGAGGATCGTCTTCAGCGTCGTCGTCTTGCCGCTCGCGTTGCCGCCCAGGAGGCAGACGACCTCTCCCGGGTAGATCTCGACGTTGATGTGCTTGAGGATGTGGATCTGCCCGTAGTGGGTGTCCACGTTCCGCAGCTCGAGCACCGGCTCGCGCCTCTGCCCGTCGGTGCTCACGACGCCGCCTTCCCGGCCTTCGTGCCGAGGTAGGCCTCGACCACGCGCTCGTCGTTCGCGACCTCGTGGTAGCTGCCCTCGGCGATCTTCGTCCCGTAGTCGAGGACGACGACGCGGTCGGAGACGCGGCCGACGACGCGCATGTCGTGCTCGATCAGGCAGATCGTGAAGCCCTGCTCGTCGCGGAGCTTGGCCACGAGCTCGGTTAGCTCGGCCGTCTCGCGCGGGTTCATGCCCGCCGTCGGCTCGTCGAGCAGGAGCAGCTTCGGCTCGGAGGCCATCGCCCGCGCGATCTCGAGCCGGCGCCGGTTCGCGTACGAGAGCACGTTGGCGGGCTGGTCGAAGCGGTAGCCGACGAGGCGGCTGCCGAAGAACGCCAGCGTCTCCTTGGCCTTCTCGACGGCCTGCTCTTCCTGGCGGCGGAACGCGGGCGTCCGCAGGATGGCGCCGACGGGGCCCGTGCCGGTGCGCGTGTGCTGGCCGATCAACACGTTCTCGAGCACGGTCATGTTCGGGAACAGGCGCACGTTCTGGAACGTGCGCGCGACGCCGCGCTCGAGGATCTGATTCGGCCGCAGCCCGACGATGTCGTGGCCGTCGACGACGATCTGCCCTGCGTCGGGCGGGATCATCCCCGTCACGAGGTTGAAGAAGGTCGTCTTCCCCGCCCCGTTCGGGCCGATCAGGCTGACGATCTCGTCCTTGTTCACGTGGAAGTCCAGCTCCTGGATCGCCATCAGGCCGCCGAAGGCCTTCGACAGGTTCCGGATCTGGAGCAGGGGCTGCGCGCTCATTTCGCCGGCTCCGGCTCGGTGTCGCCGAGCGCCTCGCGTCTCAGCCAGGCGTCCTGGGCGGCTTCGTCCTGGTGCAGCTCCTGCGCCCGCTGCCTGCTGGGGATGAGACCTTCGGGCTTCATCTGCATCATGAAGATGAGCAGGGCCCCGTAGAGCAGGAACTTGAACTCGGAGAACTCGCGCAGTAGCTCCGGCGCCCCTACGAGCACGATCGCCCCGAGGATGACGCCGGGGATGCTTCCCATGCCGCCGACGATCACGCACATCAGCACCGTGATCGAGACGACGATGTTGAACGAGTGCGGGAAGATCGAGCCGATCTTGTGCGCGAACAGCGCACCGCCGAGGCTCGCGAGGATCGCCCCGATGATGAAAGCCTGGAGCTTGGCGGCGACGATGTTCACGCCCATCACCTCGGCAACGGTCTCGTCCTCCCTCATCGCCATCCAGGCACGTCCCACGCGCGAGTGCTGCAGCGCCCAGGAGACGTAGATGAGCACGATCGCGAGGGCGTAGATGATGTAGAAGAAGTCCTGGGAGGTCACGAACTCGACCGGCCCGATCGAGATGTTGGGCACGCGGATGATCCCCTGTGCCCCGCCGAAGTACGGCTTCAGGGCGTCGGAGAGGAAGAGGATCCGGGCGATCTCGCCGAAGCCGAGCGTGACGATGGCGAGGTAGTCACCACGCATGCGCAGCACGGGGGTGCCGACGATGATCCCGGCCAGCGCCGCCGCGACCATGATGAACGGAATCGCGGCCCAGAACGTGAACGCCGGGTTCCACTCGGGCGAGGACGGCGAGGTGAGCACGGCCCCGGTGTAGGCCCCGACCGCGAAGAACGCCACGTAGCCGAGGTCGAGCAGGCCGGCGTAGCCGACGACGATGTTCAACCCGAGCGCCATCAGCAGGAAGATCCCGGCGAGGTCGAGCACCTCGCTGAGGAAGTTGCCGAGGATCTGCGGCGTGACGGCGAGGATGAGGAGCGCGACCGCCAGCCCGACCAGCATGTAGTTCCGCCGCACCGCCGGGGTGGCCTCCGCCAAGCGGCGGCGCATCGCCTCCCGCTGCCCCTCCAGCGAGAGGGCGATGAGGAAGGCGGCGATCCAGACGGTGATCGCGCCGTGGATCGTGAGGCCGCGGCTCCCCTTGTAGAGGAACGGGTTGACCGTGTCGCCGACCTTTAGGCCGCGGAAGATCTGGGCGATCAGCACCTGGAGGAGACCGAAGATCAGGACCCAGACGACGGCCAGGACGACGGGCCGCCGGTAGCGGGCGGGGATCAGGTGGACGGCCGCGCCGCCCGCGCCGATCAGCGTGCCGCCGACGAGCAGCCAGACGACGCCCTGTCCCACGCCGCGGTGGAACGTGAGCGTCTCGAGCAGCGGCGGCGAGACGTTCTGGAGCACGCCGCGGACGTTCACCTCGGTGGTGATCACCACGAAGAGCGAGACGACGCTGGCCGTGAGGAGGCCTGCGACCGCGCCGGCGGCGAGGGTCAGTGGGCCGGGGCGCACCGGCGCGATCCCCTCGCGCACCGGCGGCGGCCTGGCAACGACGTAGGCGAAGACGAATGGGACGAGGGCGATCGTCACGTAGCCGAGGACGACCTCGGGGTCGACGAGCGAGCGCTTGATGAACTCCTCCACCATCCCGATCGCCGAGAGGAAGACCGCCGTCAGCCCGCCGGCGATCCCGAGGACGACCGTGCGCCGCGGATCGGGGCGGTGGAAGCGGGCAGCCACGCTACGCCCTCTCTTCCGCGACCCGCTCGCCGAGCAGGCCGGTCGGGCGGAAGACGAGCACGAGCACGAGCACGAGGAACGCGATCACGTCCTTCAGCTGGTGGGCCGAGGGCACGCCGAGGCCGCTGAGGACGAGGCTGGGGCCTAGGGACTCGGTCTGGCCGAGCACGAGGCCGCCGAGCATCGCGCCGGGGATGTTGCCGATGCCGCCGAGCACCGCGGAGGCGAAGGCCTTGATCCCGGGCAGGAAACCGGTGAAGAAGAAGACCTGCTGGAAGACGAGCCCCCAGAGCAGGCCCGCGACTCCCGCCATCGCCCCGCCCACCGCGAAGACCGTGACGATCGTCCGGTCGACGTTGATCCCCATCAGCTCGGCGGTCTCCTGGTCCTCGGCCACCGCCCGCATCGCCCGCCCGGTCCTGGTCCGCTCGACGAACGTGTACAGGAGCGCCATCATCCCGAACGCGATCAGGATCACGACGCCCTGCGTCTTGATCACGTTGAAGCCGAGGATCCGCCAGGAGCCCTGGAGCGCCTCGATGGACGGGTACGACTTCACGCCGGCGCCGAAGAGCCCGCGGAAGGCGTACTGGAGGACGAAGGAAGCGCCGATCGCCGTGATCAGCAGGATCAGGCGGGGCCGCTGCCGCAGGGGCCGGTAGGCGACTCGCTCGACGATGAGCGCGACCGTGGTCGAGGTCGTCATGCAGACGAGCAGGACGATGAGAATCCCGAGCACGGGCCTGTCGCTCCAGAGCCCGTGCTGGTTCAGCTCCCGCGCGGCGAAGAAGCCGATCATCGCACCGCTCATGAAGACCTCGCCGTGGGCGAAGTTGATGAACCGCAGGACGCCATAGACCATCGTGTAGCCGAGGGCGATCAGGGCGTAGACCGAGCCCTGGGCGAGCCCGAAGACGACGAGGTTCTTCCACTGGTCGAACGTGAGCCGGCCCTCGGTGAGGCTCCCCACCGCGCCCCAGATCACGACCACGACCGCGGCGATCCGGACCGCCCAGAGGAACCCGCCCGTGAAGGAGAACAGCTCCAGGCCCCTCCGGCGGAGCGCCGCGCCGTAGTCGCTCATCTGGGGCTCTCGCTCGGTGGCATCGGGCCGGTGAAGCTACACCGGCGCCGCCCCGAGGGCGGCGCCGGCTCGACTATCGGTGTTGCCTACTCGCTCGGCTCGAACGTGAAGAGCACGTTCCGCTGGACCTGCTCGATCGTCTCCTGCTCCGCCGTGTTCTGGAGGATGTTGATCTTGGGGTCGGCGCAGTCGCCGAACTCGTCGCACGTGATCGTGCCGGTGAGGCCTTCGAAACCCTCGGTCTCGTAGAGGGCGTTGCGGAGCGCCTCCCGGTCGATGACGAGCGTGCCGTCCCGATCCTCCCCGACGTCCTGGATCAGTGTCAGGAGCAGCGTCGCGGCGTCGTACGAATGGGCGTGGAACGCCTGGATCGGCCGCTCTCCGTACGCCTCCTCGTACTTCCCGACGAACTCCTCGTAGGCCGAGCCCTCGGGCTGGGCCGGGCCGGAGAAGTACATGTCCTCCGACTCGGGGATGCTGACGAACGTGTCCGAGAGGACGCCGTCGGCGGCCATCATCGTCGCCGCGTTCAGGCCCTGGATGTCCCTGGCCTGCTTGACGATGAAGTCGGCCTCCGGCTGGAAGATCGGGAAGTACAGCAGCTCCGCACCCGACGCGGCGACCTCCGTCAGGACGGGGCGCATGTCGGTGTCGCCCTTGTTGACGGCCGTCGCGAGCACGACGTCGCCGCCGAGCTCGGTGAACGCGTTGCCCATGGCGGTCGCGAGACCCTCGGTGTACGGGTCGCCGTCGTGGATCGTGGCGATCTTGGTCAGCTCGAGCTCGTTGAAGACGTACTCGGCCGCGGCCTGACCCTGGATCAGGTCGTTGTGCGCGGTCCGCGCGTAGCCCGGCTGGAAGGCGTCGTTCGCGTTGCCCTCCAGGTCGGATGTGAGCGACGGCGAGGTGTTCGAGCCGGAGATCATCACGAGCCCGGCCTCGGACGCGATCTGGGAGGCGGGCACGCCCGCCCCGGAGCAGCTCGTGCCGATGACGCCCACGACCTGGGGGTCGGCGACGATCCGCTGCATACCGGTCGTCCCGCCCTCGGCGGCGCACCCGTCGTCCTCGCTCTGGAGCTCGACCGAACGGCCGTGGACCTCGCCGAAGTCCTCGATCGCGATCTCGATCGCGCGCACCTGATCGGTGCCGAGGCTGGCGGTCGCGCCGCTGATCGACTGGAGGGAGGCGATCTTGATCGGCTCGCCTGGAGCGATCTCGACCGTCCCGAGGGCGCCGCCGCTCGGCTCCTCCGTCGTCGTCTCGCCGCCGGCTCCCTCGTCGTCGTCGTCGCCGCCGCACGCCGCGGCGACGAGCGCGAGCGCCGCCACGAGCACTGCGATCAGCCAGAAAAGTCTGTGCTGCTTCAAATGTCCTCCTCCTCCTGCCCGGTGCGTTTCCACACGGGCGAGGACGGCCCGGGGGGCCGCACCCGCCCTCTTGGAATCGGGAGTATGGGCGTGCGGGAGCCCGTTTTCAAGCCGGAACCGCGGCTACGCTGTGCCGAGCCGCGGCGGTGGCGGAACCGGTAGACGCGATGGCCTCAAAAGCCATTGTCCTTCGGGACGTGTGGGTTCGAGTCCCACCCGCCGCATGCGCGGCGCCGCGGAGCCCGCGTTGCCCCGGATCCTCTCCTTCCGCGCGCGGGTTCGGACCTCGGCGGGAGCGGGCAAGCGGGGACCGTGGACGCGCACGGCCCGCTGCGCGAGGAGGTCGCCGGGGCCTTCCCGATGGCGGCGCTGGCCGGCCTCGCCGCAGCTGTCGCCGGCGGCGTCGTCTGGGGCCTGATCGCCCGCTGGTCCGGCTATGAGGTCGGCTTCGTGGCGTGGGGGATCGGCTTCCTCGTCGCCACGGCCGTGCTCGTCGGTGCGCGCGGGGGCCGCGGGCTCCGCTACCAGCTTGCGGCGGTCGTCCTCGCCCTCCTCGGCATCCTGATCGGCAAGTACCTCGGCTTCGCGTGGACGCTCGCCGAGATCGTCGAGGAGGAGGGCATCACCGGGGTCTCGTTCCCGGTCTTCTCGCGGGACACGTGGGACGCGTTCATGGACGCCCGCGGCGAGGTCTGGAGCGTCTTCGACCTGCTCTGGATCGGGCTCGCGGTGTTCACGGCCTTCAGGATCCCCGCGATCCTGAGGGCCGAGCCTGCCGACGAGCCGGCCGGCCCGGCGACCTAGCCGCTGCGGTACAACACCACGCGTGCGCGTCGGGATCCTCACGGGCGGAGGCGACTGCCCCGGCCTGAACGCAGTCATCAGGGCGGTCACGCGCCGTTCGCTCGAGCGGGGGCACGAGGTGAGCGGCGTCCGCGAGGGCTGGCGCGGCCTGGTCGAGGGCGTCTTCGAGCCGCTCGACGCGCGGGCGATCTCCGGGATCCTCCCCCGCGGCGGGACGATCCTCGGCACGACCCGGACGAACCCCTACAAGCTCGACGGCGGCGTCGAGCGCGTGCTCCGGAACGCCGAGGGCCTCGACGCGCTCGTGGCGATCGGCGGCGAGGACACGCTCGGGGTCGCCGCCCGGCTGTACGAGGAGCACTCCTTCCCGGTCGTCGGCGTCCCGAAGACGATCGACAACGACCTCGCCGCCACCGACTACACGTTCGGCTTCGACACCGCGGTCTTCATCGCCACCGAGGCGATCGACCGCCTGCACACGACGGCCGAGTCGCACAACCGCGTCATGGTCGTCGAGGTGATGGGCCGGCACACCGGCTGGATCGCCGTGATGAGCGGCATCGCGGGCGGCGCCGACGTGATCCTCATCCCCGAGCAGCCGATCTCCGTTGAGCAG
>JACVRU010000102.1 GCA_014534295.1 Thermoleophilia bacterium
AGAGGCCGGAGCTGGGCGAGCGGGAGCAGGAGCCCGGCCCCGGGCCGTGGGCCAAGTTCTCCAGCGGCCGCGACCCCGACGAGTAGCCGATCGACGTCCGGCTTCGGCTCCGCCGAAGCCGTGACGACTTCGATCGGCAAGGCCGGCTAAACGGAGTGCGGTCGCGGGCCGCGCCCGACCGCAGTCCTACTGTTCGTACACCCTCGAGGCTTTGGCGATCCCGCGGCTGATGAAATACGCCGCCGTCAGGACGGTGGTGGCCGTGACGAAGCCGCTGACGTCGAATGCGTCGCTCGCGGCCCAGATGATCGCGAAGACGACGACGATCACCAGGTAGAGCGCGAACTCGGCGTTGCCCGGGATCGGCAGCGTGGCGGGCATGCCCATGGCGGGGCGCTGCGGCGGAGGCGTCGGGTCGGTCATCTGGCTCCTTTCGGTTTACGCGGCGAGAGGCGGAATATGAACGATCTCGAGCTTGAGCCCGTCCGGGTCGTAGAAGAAGACGGCGTAGTAACCGGGGATGTAGCCGTACTCCTCCGGCCCGCTCTCGAGCTCGGCTCCGCGCCTGCGGAGCCAGTCGGCGCGCTCGTCGACCACGACGCGGGACGGGGCCTCGAAGGCCAGGTGGTGCAGCCCGACGCGGTAGCGGTCGTGGCTGCCCTCCGCCTGCGCCTCGCGGAGGCCGACGCTCGTCCCCGGCCCGCTCAGGTACCAGATCGTCTCGCCGCGCTCGCCCTCGACCTCCCCGACCCGGTGCCAGCCGAGCGGCGCCAGCAGGTCGCGGTAGAACGGCAGGCTGCGCTCGATCGAGGAGACGACGAGGTCGACGTGGTGGACGCCGGTGGAACGCACCGAATCTCGGGCGTTCGCCGCGGGCGCTACAGCTCCTCCGCGCGGCCGTAGCGCACGGCGCGGTTGACCGTGCGCGGGTCGAGGCCCCGTTCCAGCAGCTGCTGGCGGAGCTCGCCCTCGGACGCCAGGCGGAAGAAGAGCCATGCGATCGCCCCGATCGTGACGAGCGAGCCCTCGATCATCATGACGCCGCCCGCGATCCCCTGGTCGGCGAGCGGCGAGATCCCCCACAGCCGCTCCGCGCGCTCGTACGTCGGGTAGAGGACCGTCCCCGTCCAGAGGAACACGTTCCCGAGCAGCGTCTCGAGCAGGCGGACGACGACGATGTAGCCGAGCTTCCAGCCGGTCCCGAACCACATCGGCCCGGGGAGGATCTCGACGACCGGCGCCCACATCAGCGCGCCGAAGGTGAAGAAGCAGAGGTGCTGGAGCGCGTGCACGCCTCCGGAGCCGAGGGCCGCCTCGTAGGCCGCGGGGACGTGCCAGGCGAACAGGTTCGCGGTCCAGAGCGGCAGCGCCACGAGCGGGTGGACGAGGAAACGGAGCCGGGCCACGGCCTCCACGGCGAGCAGTGGGCGCAGGAGGGGGCCGGTCAGGCCGCCGACGACGCAGAGCGGCGCCAGGTCCCCCAACAGGACGTGCTGGAGCATGTGGAAGGAGAACAGCCGCTCCTCTCCCAAGCGGTCGATCGGCGAAGCGACGGCGACGGCGAAGAGCAGGAGGCCGAGCGCGAAGAGCCCCTGGCGCCAGCCGGCCACCGGGGAGCCGCGGCGGCGAAGCGTCAGGGCGCGGCGCCAGTAGAGGAAGGCGGCGACGGCAACCGGCAGCAGCCGGGCTGGTTCGAGCGACCAGTCCACCGAGGGGGACGTTAGCCTCGGCCCTTGCCGTGCAGCTGTTCCATTACCACCTCGTCACGAGCCGAGTGCGCGACGTCGAGGCGCGTTACGTCGGCAAGCTCGCGTTCTCCCTCGTCGCCCGCTACGGCCGGATCGGCGAGGAGACGGCCTCCTTCGAGGCTGGCACGTCGTGGGAAGAGCTCGACGGGTTGGGCTTCAGGCTGCGCCTCTCCGAGCTCGAGCGGGGCGCCGTGAACGTCGTCGTCCAGCCCGGCCAGTGGAACGTGCCTCGGGTCGACCACCTCGGGCTCGCGCTCGACGAGGACCAGTTCGAAGAGGTGCTCGAACGGGCCGCGGAGCGCGACCTGCGCGTCCAGGAGCACGGCGGCCGGCGGACGTTCGTCGCCACCGGCGCGGGCTACCGCCTCGAGCTCCATCCGCCCCGGGAGTGGCTCGAGGAGCTGCTCGAGGGCGCAGGCCACCTGCGCCTCGACGAGCTCCACCTCCGGGCCGACGACCCCACGGTGAAGGCCGACATCCTCGCGGAGCTGCTCGGCGTTCGTGCGATCGGCGGCGACGTCGAGGTCGGCGGCTCGCTCGTCCGCTTCGTGCCCGGCGGCCCCCAGGGACGCCCGGAGCTGCAGGGCGAGATCTTCGCCTGAGAGAGTCCGGCCGTGAACCGCTTCGCCCGCGACCGGGGCCAGGAGCAGCGCGCTACGACGCTCGAGCTCTTCTTCGACCTCGTGTTCGTCTTCGCGATCACGCAGGTCTCCCACCTGCTGCTGGAGGACCTTTCGTGGCGCGGCGCGGCGCGGGCGGCGCTCGTCCTCCTCGTCGTCTGGTGGGGCTGGAACTACACGACCTGGGTCACGAATCAGCTCGATCCGGAGTCGACAGTGGTGCGGCTCGTCCTGATCGGCGTCATGGTCGCCGCCCTCCTGATGGCGGTCGCGATCCCGGAGGCCTTCGGCGACCGCGCGCTCCTGTTCGCGGGGGCGTATGTGGCGATGCAGGTCGGGCGCAACGGCTTCCTCGCGGCCGTGGCGCCGAGCCCCGCGAGCTCTGGCGTTCTGATCTGGCTCGCGGGCGCCGGCGTCCTCTGGCTGGCCGGCGCCTTCGCGGAGGGCGACCTCCGGACGACGCTCTGGATCGTCGCGCTGGCGCTCGACTACGGCGCGCCGCTCGTCCTCTACCGCGTACCGGGCGTGGTGCGGCTCTCTCACCACAGCTGGCAGGTCGAGACCGCCCACTTCGCCGAGCGCTTCCAGCTGTTCATGATCATCGCGTTCGGCGAGACGATCGTTCTCACGGGTGCGACTGCCGCGCGCGAGGGACTGGACGCGACGGGCATGGCCGCGCTGGGCGTCGCCTTCCTCTCGACGGCCGCGATGTGGTGGCTCTACTTCGACTACGTCGCCCGGATCGCGCAGCGCCGCCTCGAGCTCGCTCCGGACCGCGTCCGGCTCGCCCGCGACGGCTACACGTACCTCCACGTCGTCTTCGTCGCGGGCATCATCCTCGCCGCGGTCGGGGACGAGCTCTCGATCGCGCACCCCACGGAGCGGCTGTCGGGTGGCGGGCTCGCCGCCCTCGCCGGCGGGCCGGCGCTCTATCTCCTCGGCCACGCACTCTTCCGCCTGCGGCTGGCGGGCTCGCTCGGGAGGAGGCGGCTGGCGGGTGCAGCCGCCTGCGGAGCCGCGGGCCTGGTCGGGCTCGTCGCTCCGGCGATCGTGGTCGCGAGCCTGGTCGTCGTCGTGCTCGTCGCGATCATCGCCCTGGACGAGCTCGCCGCCTGGGGCCGCCGGCGCCGCGGCGAGCCGTCGCCGCTGGAGCGGCTGGAGGCGTCGGCAGGCGGCACTACACTCGGCGCGTGAGCACCTACGAGGCGGCGGGGGTCTCGATCGAGAAGGGAGAGGCGGTGGTCGAGCGGCTGCGCGCCGCGGTCGAGTCGACCGGCGCCACCGGCTTCGGGGCATTCGCCGGCCTGCACCCGCTCGACCGCCGGCGCCTGCTTGCCGCCTCGACGGACGGCGTCGGCACCAAGCTGATCCTCGCCCGCCGGCGAGGGGCGCTGCGCGAGTGCGGTGCCGATCTGGCGGCGCACTGCATCAACGACGTAATCACCTGCGGCGCCGAGCCGCTGCTGTTTCTCGACTACGTCGCGGCAAACCGGATCGACCTCGAGCAGGTCGCCGAGCTCGTCGAGGGCGCCGCCGAGGTCTGCCGGGCGGCGGGCGTAGCCCTCGTCGGCGGAGAGACCGCGGAGCTCCCCGGCATCTACGAGCAGGACGAGCTGGACTTCGCGGGGACGTGCGTCGGGATCGTCGACCGCGATCGCGTGCTCGACGGGTCGCAGGTCGCCGAGGGCGACGTCGTCGTGGGCCTCCCCTCGTCGGGCGTGCACGCAAACGGCTTCACGCTCGTCCGCCGCGTGCTCGAGCTCGAGGACTACGACGGCGACGACCTGCTCGCGCCCACGCGCCTCTACCTCGAGGACGCGCGCCGGCTCCGGGACCGGGCGCGTGCCTTCGCTCACATCACCGGCGGCGGCGTCGCGGACAACCTCGCTCGCGTGGTGCCCGACGGTCTGCGGGCGGAGCTGGACTGGGACGCGTGGGAGCGCCCGCCGGTCTTCACCTGGCTGGCGCGCCACGTCGAGGAGGAGGAGCTGCGGCGCGTCTTCAACCTCGGGATCGGCTTCTGTGCGGTGGTCGCCGAGGCGGCTCCGGACGAGCTGGCGATCGGCAAGGTCGTGCGCGCATGATCGGCGTGCTCGTCTCCGGCGAAGGGACGAACCTGCAGGCGCTGCTCGACGCGGGCCTACCGGTGCGCGCCGTCGCCTCCAACAAGCCGGGCGTGCGGGCGCTCGAGCGGGCCGACCGGGTCGGCGTGGCGACGGCCTCGTTCCCGCTCGACGCCTACGACGACCGGGCCGCCCGCGACGAGGCGATGGCGGCCTGGCTCGAAGAGCGCGGCGTCGCGCTCGTCGTCTGCGCCGGCTACATGCACCTCCTCACCTCCCCGTTCCTCGACCGGTTCCCGGGCAGGATCGTCAACGTCCATCCCTCGCTGCTGCCCGCGTTCCCCGGCACGCGCGCGATCGAGGACGCGCTCGCGGCCGGCGTCGAGCGCACGGGCGTCACCGTCCACCTCGTCGACGAGGGCGTGGACACGGGCCCCGTCCTCGCCCAGGAAGAGGTCCCGGTCGAGCCGCCGGAGACACTCGAGGAGCGGATCCACGCCGTCGAGCACCGACTGCTGCCGCGGGTCGTGAGGGAGCTGTGCGCGTCCTAGTCTCGGTCCACGACAAGAGCGGGCTGGCGGAGTTCGCGCAGGGCCTCGCGGGGCTCGGCGCCGAGCTCGTCGCGTCGGGCGGGACGGCGGCCTTTCTCGAGGAGCACGGGCTCGAGGTGACCTCGGTGGAAGAGCTGACGGAGGTGCCGGAACTGCTCGGCGGGCGCGTGAAGACGCTCCATCCGCGCGTCCACGCGGCGATCCTCGCCCGGCACGAGGACGACCTCTCCGAACACAGCATCGAGCCGTTCGACCTCGTCTGCGTGAACCTCTATCCGTTCGAGTCCGACCCGGGCGTCGAGCTGGTCGACGTCGGCGGGCCCGCGATGCTCCGCGGCGCGGCCAAGAACTTCGCGCGGGTCGTCGCGGTTTCCCGGCCGGACCAGTACGACCAGGTGCTCGCCGAGCTGCGCGAGGGAGGCGAGGTCGCGGAGGAGACGCGCCGCCGGCTCGCCGCCGAGGCCTTCGCGGCCACCGCGCGCTACGACACCGCGATCGCCGCGTGGCTCGCCGGCAGGGAGCGACTCGGCCTCGTCTTCGAGCGGGAGCGCCAGCTCGCCTACGGCGAGAACCCGCACCAACGAGCGGCCTACTACGTCGAGCCGGGCAAGCCGCACCTGCTCTCGGGCGTAGAGCAGTTGCACGGACGGGAGCTCTCCTTCAACAACCTGAACGACCTCGCCGGAGCGGTGCGCCTCGCGCGCGAGCTCGACGGCCCGGCCTGCGTGATCGTCAAGCACGCGAACCCGTGCGGCGTCGCCGTCGCCGACACGGTCGAGCAGGCGTACGAGCGCGCCCTCGGGGCCGACCCCGTCTCGGCCTACGGCGGCGTCGTGGTGCTCACGCGCCAGGTGACCGCTCCGCTCGGCGAGGCGCTCGCCCGCCAGTTCGTCGAGGTCCTGCTGGCGCCCGGCTACGAGACACTGGCTCCGCTCGCCGCCAAGCCGAACGTCCGCATCCTCGCCGGCGCCCTCGCTCCCGTGGACGAGCTCGACCTCAAGCGCGTCCCGGGCGGCCTGCTCGTCCAGGACGCGGACGTGAGCGAGGACGAGCTCGAGCCGGTCTGCGGCGAGCCGACGGAGGCGCAGCGCGCCGACCTCGAGTTCGCCTGGACCGTCTGCAAGCACGTCGCCTCGAACGCGATCGTCCTGGCGAAGGACGGGCGAACGATCGGCATCGGCGCCGGCCAGATGAGCCGGGTGGACGCGGTCCGGATCGCCGTCGAGAAGGCGCGCGAGCACGGGCACGAGCTCGCGGGCGCCGTCCTCGCCTCGGACGCGTTCTTCCCGTTCGCGGACGGCCCGCGGCTGGCGCTCGAGGCCGGCGTGGCCGCGATCGTCCAGCCCGGCGGCTCGAAGCGGGACGAGGAGGTCGTCGCCGCGGTCCGCGAGGCCGGAGCGGCGATGGCGTTCACGGACAGGAGGCACTTCCGGCACTGATGGACGCGGCCGACCTCGAGCTCCGCAACCGGATCTACCGCGAGTTCGTCGAGACGGGGCGGCCGCCGGACGCGGATCCCGCGGCGTTGCGCCGGCTCCACGGAGCCCACGCGCTCGTCCTCGACGGCCGCGGCCGCATCCTAATGCTGAACCCGTTCTCGCTCGTCCCCACGGCCCATCGCGTGCAGGCCGGCGGCCGCTGGTGGTACGGCAGCTGCGCCTGGGACTCGCTCGGCATCGTGGCGGCGCTCGGAGGCGAGGGAGGGTACGAGACCTCGTGCGCGGACTGCGCGGAGCCGATCGCGCTCGAGGTGCGGGGCGGCGACCTGCGCGGCGGCGACCCGGTCTTCCACCTCGCCGTCCCGGCTGCGCACTGGTGGGACGACATCGTCTTCACGTGAAGCACGATGAACCTCTTCCGGTCGGAGGAGCACG
>JACVRU010000067.1 GCA_014534295.1 Thermoleophilia bacterium
CGAGCTCGGCCGCGTCACCGACCGCAAGCCGCCGTTCAGGTACTCCGCGGTCACGCGCGTCTGGTTCTCCGACACCGACGCCCAGGGGGTCGTCTACTACGGCCGCTACCTGCCCTACTTCGACCACGCGCGCACCGAGTACCATCGCCACCTCGGGCCGGTCGACCTGGGGCCGAACGAGTTCGCGATGCGCGCCTCCACTCTCGAGTACCTGGCGCCAGCGCGCTTCGACGAGCTCCTGGAGATCTTCGTCCGAGTCGAGCGGATCGGCCGCACGAGCGTCACTTACGACCATGCGGCGTACCGCGTCGACGACGACCGGCTGATGGTCACCGCGAAGCAGACCCTCGTGCTGATCGATCTCGAGCGCCGCCGCCCGGTCGAGATCCCGGAGGTCTTCCGCACGGCCGTCGGCGCTTTCGAGCGATGACCGTCGAGGAGGTGGTCGAGCGCGGCGGCGAGGCGGACGACGTGCTGCGGGGAGTGGTCGCGGCCCTGAACGGCGAGGGGATCGCCTGGGCCGGGATCGCCTTCGTCGAGGAAGGCCGGCTCGAGCTGGGGCCGTCCGCCGGCGGCGAGGCTCCGTCCGACCCTGTCCGCCAGCCGGTCGATTGGCGGGGCGACCCGGTCGCCGAACTCCAGGCCAGCCCGGACGCCGATCCGGCCCGGCTCGCGCGCGTCGCCGGGCTGATCGCCGAGTACTGCCTCGTCGGCTGGGACACGCACGGAGAGCGCTGGGAGCCGTGACCCTCGACGAGCTGGTCGCCGAGGCGGAGGTCGACTCCGGCATCGTCGGCGTCGTGCTCGGCGGGTCGCACGGCCGCGGCGCGCTCGTCACCGAGCACTCGGACCTCGACGTGTACGTCGTCGCGGTCGACGAGGAGTTCCGGAGGCGTTGGGCGGACGCGCACCCGTTTCGCCACGGCGATCCCATCGAGGTGATCTCGATCAGCCTCCCGTGGCTGCGCGACCGTCCCACCCCGCGGACTCCCGAGGCGTACGACGCGTACGCGCTCGCGCACACCCGGGTGCTCGTCGACAAGCTCGACGGCGAAGTCGGCCGGCTCGTGGAGGAGCGGGAGCGGGTCGATCCGGCCGGCGCCTCGGAGCCGCTGGACGACTTCGTCAACTACGTCTACCGCGCGCGCAAGAGCGCGCGCGCCGGCCGCGAGCTGGCGGCGCGGCTCGACGCCGCCGAAGCGGTCGGGCCCTTCCTCGAGTTCCTGTTCGCGGCGCACGGCCGTGTGCGGCCCTTCAACAAGTGGCTCGGGTGGGAGCTCGAGCACCACCCGCTCGGCCCGCCGTGGACCGCCGCCGAGCTCCTGCCCCGGCTCGAGCGCGTGCTGGCGGGCGATCCCGGCGAGCTCGCGGCGCTCTTCCGCGAGGCGGAGCATGTCGCGCGCGCGACGGGCCACGGCGAGACGATCGACGGCTGGGAGCCGGACGTCCCCTGGCTGAGGGGCTATCCCTCGGTCGAGGGATAGCTCGCGCGAAAAGTTCCTGCAGACGCACCCCCCGTTCGGGGGAGGGGTACCCCCTTCGGGGGATTACGGGGACGTGCTGTCGAGCTTGGCCTGTTGCTCGATGATGCGGGCGGCCTCGCGGTCGCTGAGTGGCCCCGTGTGGCCGCACGTACCGCGCAGGGGCTCGCCGTTCGCGTTCCTGCCGGGAATCTACAACGGGAACCTCGCGCGCTCGACTTCACGCCCCTCAGCATCTGTGACGGTCACCTCCGGCCACCAGCGCACTCCTTCGAAGCAGCCCGCGATCGAGCCTCCAACGGCTGCGACGAAGAAGCCGCCGGCGCCGAGCGGGCGCTCGATCCGACTCCCGCTCGGACCGGAGAAGCTCACCGCGGCGGCCGCAGGGGACGTCGCCCGGCCGGCGATCACCAAGATGCCCTCCGAGGCGGCGATCGTGCCGACGACCAGCGGCCGTCGAGCTCCCTCCGCCCGTACGCAACACCCTCGGCCGTCGCCGTCAAAGCGGAGCCACGGGCGGCACCGCCGGAGCAGCTGAGCATCGGTCGGATCCGCCGTCTATCAAGGAGAACGGGCGAGCGTCCCAACTGTGACAGCTACGACGGGGTGACGCGGTACGCGTCGAAGACGGCCTCGATGTTCCGGAGCGCGTTCAGCAGCGTTCGCAGCTCTTTCACGTCTCCCACCTCGGCCGTGTACCAGTTCTTCGCCAGCTGGTCCTCGACGTGCCCCCCGTACTCGACGATGTTCGCGCCGTGCTCGGCGAACGTCCGCGCGACGTCCTCGAGCAGGCGGGGGCGGTCCCACGAGTCGACGCGGATCTGGACGAGGAAGCTCTTCGTCGTGCCGCCGTCCCAGTCGACCTTCGTGAACCGCTCCGGGTTGCGCATCAGCGCCTTCACGTTCGGGCAGTCCTCCCGGTGGATCGTGATCCCGCGGCCGAGCGAGATGTAGCCGACGATCGGGTCGCCGGGAACCGGCGTGCAGCACTTGGCCAGGCGCACCAGCACGTCCTCGACGCCCTCAACCTGGATCCCGTAGGTGGCGCTGGCCGCGGCCGCCCGGGCCTTCGGCGCCTTCAGCGGGATCGTCTCCTCCTGCGCCACCTCATCCGTCTTGAGGCGCTGGAGGACCTTCCTGACGATCTGGTTCGGCGTCAGCCGGCCGGAGCCGAGCGCGAGGTAGAAGTCCTCCGCCTTCTTGAAGCCCGCTTCCCGGATCACCTGCGCCATCACCGCCGAGCCGGCCAGCTTGCGGTAGGGCAGGTTCTGGCCCTTCAGCGCCTGCTCGAGCATGTCGCGGCCGCGCTGCTCCGTGTCCTCACGCGTCTCGCGCGAGAACCACTGGCGGATCTTGTTCCGCGCCCGCGTCGAGGCGACGAGCGAGAGCCAGTCGCGTGACGGGCCCTTCTCGCCGGACTTCGAGGTGAGGATTTCGACGAAGTCCCCCGAGCGCAGCTTGTAGTGGAGCGGGACGATCCGCCCGTTCACCTTCGACCCGACGGTGCGGTGGCCGACGTCGGTGTGGATCGCGTAGGCGAAGTCGATCGGCGTCGCCCCCGCGGGCAGCGTCTTCACCTCGCCCTTCGGCGTGAACACGTAGACCTCGTCGGCGAAGAGGTCGGTGCGGAACGAGCGCATGAACTCGCCCGGGTCGTGCTCATCCCGGTGCGCGTCCATCAGCTGCTCCACCCACGCGCGCCACTCGGCGTCGTGCTTGGAGTCGCCCTTGTACGCCCAGTGCGCTGCGACGCCCAGCTCCGCTTCCGTGTGCATCTCGCGCGTGCGGATCTGGATCTCCAGCGGCTTGCCCTCGGGCCCGATCACCGTCGTGTGGAGCGACCGGTAGCGGTTGAACTTCGGCATCGCGACGTAGTCCTTGAACCGGCCGGGCATCGGCTTCCAGAGCGAGTGGATGAGGCCGAGCGCGCCGTAGCAGTCGCGCGTCCCCTCCTCCCCGGCCCGCTCGGCGATCACGCGCATCGCGTTCAGGTCGTAGATCTCGTTGAACTCGCGGCCCCGCTTCACCATCTTCTCGTAGATCGAATAGAAGTGCTTCGCACGCCCCGAGATCTCGGCCGGGATGCCGACCTTGTCGAGCTCGCGCGCGAGGATGTTGCCGGCCTTGACGACGTGGTCCTCCCGATCCCCGCGCCGCTCGGCGACCATCCGCTTGATCTCCTCGTACTTGCGCGGATGGAGTGCTGCGAAGGCGAGGTCCTCGAGCTCCCACTTGAGCGCGTGGATGCCGAGGCGGTGCGCGAGCGGCGCGTAGACCTCGAGCGCCTCCTTCGCCTTCTGCACCTGCTTCTGCTTGCCCAGGTACTCGATCGTGCGCAGGTTGTGGAGCCGGTCCGCGAGCTTGATCAGGATCACCCGCACGTCCTCGGCCATCGCGACGATCATCTTCCGGTAGTTCTCCGCCTCCGCCTGCTCGCGGGTCTGGAACTGGACGCGCGTCAGCTTGGTGACGCCGTCGACGAGGTGGGCGATCTCCTCGCCGAACTCCGCGCGCACCTCGTCGATCGCGTGCTCGGTGTCCTCGACGACGTCGTGGAGGAGGGCCGCCGCGATCGTCTCGTCGTCCAGCCGCAGCTCGGCACAGATCTTCGCGGCCGCAAACGGGTGATGGATGAACTCCTGGCCGGAGCGGCGCGTCTGCCCTTCGTGGGCGCGCTCGGCGAACGCGAACGCGCGCGCGATCAGCTCCCTGTCGGTGCCCGGGTTGTACGCCGCGACGCTCGCCAGCAGCTCGTCGACGAGGTCCTGGTGCTTACCCGAGGTAGCGACGACCGCCATGAAATTAGTGTACTCGCGCCCTTCCCCGTCCCCTCCCCGGTCGAGGGAGGGAGGAAGGCGCGGCCGGCCGGGGAACTGAGCCGGTCCATGCGGAGGCTCTGGCGACGGCGCGACCGGCAGGCGGAGGTGATCCGCGTCCTGCTGGCAGTCGCGCTACGCGGCGCGGGCGAGCGGCGGCTCGGCTAGCAGGGCCCGGAACGTCTCGGACTCGAGCGGGTGCCGCTTCGGTCCGCCCGCTTCGGCCTCGAGCTCCGCGAAGACGGCCTGCGCCTCGGGCGAGCGCCGCTCCGCGGCCCACTCCGCCCGCAGCCAGGCGTACAGCTCGTCGAAGCGGTCGTCCGCGTCGAAGATCCTGCGGACGTTCAGCTGCGGCGCGACAGTGCCGTTCCAGCGGTTCTCCTGGAGCCGGAAGGCGACGTCGAAGCGGCTCGGGCGCCGGAAGCGATCGAGCTGCGCGCCGAGGCCGAATGCGATCGCGCCGCCGGCGTCTACGCCCTCGCTGCGGAGGCGGAAGCGCAGGTGCTTCCCTTCTCCCACGGTCTGGAGGTCGCCGAGCTCGGCACCCGCGGCGAGCAGCGTCACCTCGGGGTTGCCGAGGCCGAACGGAGCGAGCCGCGCCAGCTCGGCGGCGAGGTCGAGCGTGAGCCGAGTCCCGCGCGGCAGGACGGCGTCCACGGGCGTCACCGGCAGCAGGTCCTCTTCGACGACGTTCGCGTCGGCATGGCGGGCGAACGCCTCCGCGAACGCGTCCACGTTCTCCGGCCGGATCGAGAGCCCCGCCGCGGCCCGGTGGCCGCCGTAGCGCTCCAGGTGCTGCGCGCAGGCGCCGAGGGCCGCGTGCAGGTCGAAGCTCGGGATCGAGCGCCCGGAGCCCTTCCAGCTGTCATCGCCGCCCGCGACCAGGACAACCGGCCGGTGGAAGCGCTCGACCAGCCTCGAGGCGACGATCCCGATCACGCCCTCGTGCCAGTCTTCGCCGGCGAGCACGTAGCCCCGCCGGCGGCGCTGCGCCTCGGGCCACTCCTCGACCCGTGCGATCGCCTCGCGGACGATCCGCTCCTCCACGCCCTGGCGGTCGCGGTTGAGGCGCTCGAGCTCGTTGGCGAGCCGTCTCGCCTCGTCGCGGTCCTCGGTGAGCAAGAGGTCGAGTGCGATCCCCGGGTGGCCGAGGCGGCCCGCGGCGTTGATCCGCGGCGCGAGCCGGAAGCCGACGGCACCCGCGTCGACGGCGGCGGGATCGACTCCCGCGCAGGCCATCAGCGCCTGGAGGCCCGGCTTCTGCGTGCGCGCGAGCCCGAGCAATCCCGCGGCGGCGAGCGCGCGGTTCTCGTCGACGAGGGGGACGACGTCGGCGATCGTCGCCAGGGCGACCAGGTCGAGGTGGCGGGAGACGTCCACGCCGAGCGCCTCGGCCAGCTTGCGGACGACGCCGGTACCGCAGAGCTCGGGGAACGGGTACTCCGACGGCCACGTCGCGACGACCGGGCAATCCGGCAGCGTCTCGCCCGGCCGGTGGTGGTCGGTGACGACGACCTCGAGCCCGAGCGCCCTCGCCTCGGCGACCTCGTCCACGGCCGTGATCCCGCAGTCGACGGTGAGCACGAGGCCGACACCCTCGTCCGCGAGCCGTGCGATCGTGCCGACGCTGACGCCGTAGCCCTCGTCGAAGCGGCTCGGCAGGTGCCACGAGACGTCGGCCCCGAGGTCGCGCAGGGTCAGGACGGCCAGCGCAGTGGCGCAGATGCCGTCGACGTCGTAGTCGCCATGGACGCAGATGCGCTCTCCGGCGGCGATCGCGGCGTGGATGCGCTCGCAGGCGGCGCGCATGTCGCCGAGCAGGAACGGGTCGTGCCCCGGCGGCTCGGCGTCGAGGAACGCCCTCGCCGCTTCGGGAGTCCCGTACCCGCGCCGGACGAGGACGGCTGCCGTGAGCTCGTTGACCCCGAGCTCACCGGCGAGGCAGGCGACCTCCCGGTACGGGCAGGGACGGATCGTCCAGCTGCCCTGCATCGCAGGGCAACGGTACGAGCGGCGTCGGACGGAGGGCGGTGGCTACCAGGCCGCGGCGAGCAGCCGCTGGCGCTCCGCGTAGTAGCTTTCGAAGCGGCCTCGCGGCGAGGCGAGGAAGGCGGCCAGCTGGACGTCGAACGAGGCCACCTCGGCCCTGAGCTGGAAGATCTGGTAGTCGAGCCAGCGCTCCCTCGCGCACTCGTGCAGGTCCATCTCCGCCGTGGGGACCGATGCCCCGCAGTCCGGGCACGGCATGAATTGGGGCTGGAGGAACGAACCGAACATACGCCGGTTGAACGCCCGCGCCCGTGGATCGGTTACGGGCGGGCGTCAGTGGTACGAGGGCAGCTCGACGAAGAACGAGAGGACGACGAGCAGCGCAATCGCGGCGGCGATCCCGGCGACGACCGCGACCGGATGCTCTGACCGGCGCAGCGACTCCCAGGCGATCTTCCCCCAGAGCAGGAAGACGAAGGCGGTCGCACCGGCCGTCGCGACCACGATCGGTGCCAGCAGCGCCGCCTCGCCTGCCGACCACTGGAAGAGCCACCCGGAGACCGCGACCAGGCCGGCGACGGCTGCTGCGGCGGGAACGAGGACGCGGGCGCGCATCGGCTGGCGCCAGCGTAGCCGGGCACTATCCTGCGGAGAGGTGACCGAGGCGAACTACACGTCCGGCGACGACTTCGTGATCGAGTTCCTCGGCTACCGTTTCGGGTTCAACGAGGGGGACTTCGAGGAGCGCGTCACGGCAGCCGCCGTCAAGCTCGGACTCCTCGCGGCGAACGAGCTCGACGGCGACGAGACGGCCGACCTGGTCGAGCTCGCGGCGGACGGCCGGATCGCCGACCCGCGCAGCGGGCTCGGCCAGTACCTCGTTCGCCACTGGGAGCAGGTCTCCCTCGTCGCGGGAGAGTCGCTCGTCTACTGGCTCCGGAAGCTCGTCTTCCGCGGCGCCTGGCTCGACCATCGCGTCAAGGAAGGGCTGCTCGAAGTGAGCTGGGACGAGGAGGGCGCCGACTTCAGCTACCGCGACCCGAACGGCGGCCCGGCGCTGCTCGAGCTCGCGCCCGTTCCCTCCTGGCACGAGCTCCAGTTCCGGCGCTAGCGCCGGGCCCACGGCGTCCGCCCGCGCGGCTTGACCACCGCGAGCGTGGTCGCCACGAGGAGGAGCACCAGCGCTGCGGAGGCGTGGATGACCACCGACGGCGTGCGCAGCTCCTCGAGCGCGCCGGCGGCCGCCTCGTGGGCGAGGAAGTCGAGCGTCTGCGTGTACGCGAGCAGGACGACGGTCGCCAGCACGTTGATCGCGAGCTTGAACAGCACCCAGTAGTGCCTGAAAAGGCCCCACGGCCCGGCCAGCGACTGCACGATCCCGGTGAGCAGCGACGCCAGGGCGAACGGGACGAGGACGAACCAGGCCGCCGGCTCCAACACGAGATACGCGCCTCGCACGGTCTCCTCGCCGTCGGCCACGAGCCCTACGATCGCGACCGCGAGCACCGCGGCGACTGCTCCGAGCCAGCCGACGGAGACCACGACGTGCGTCGTCAGCAGAGCCTTGCGGAAGCCGGGCGTCACCCGTGGCGGCTCGGCCCGTGGCCTCCGCCGAAGACGAGGAGGACGACGACCAGGACGAGCACCACGAGCGCGACCGCCAGGAAGACCTTGACCCAGCGGGGCATCCCCTCGTTCGAGACAGACTGTTGCTCTCGATCCATCGTGTCTACCATAACGGATGCCGTGCCGAAGCTCTGGACGACCACGATCGAGACCCATCGTCGGGCCGTCCGCGACGCGGTGCTCGACACGGCCGCCGCTCTCGTCGCCCGCCACGGAATCCGGGCGGTGACCATGTCCGAGATCGCCGCCGAGGCCGGCGTCGGACGCGCGACGCTGTACAAGTACTTCCCAGACGTCGAGGCGATCCTGCGCGCCTGGCACGAGCGGCACGTCGCCGGCCACCTCGCTCGGCTCGCCGAGGTCGGGGAGCAGCCGGGAACCCCCGGCGAGCGGCTGGCCGCAGTGCTGGAGACGTATGCGGACATCCGCCACGGGTCGGGCCGTCACGGCGAGCTCGCCGACCTCCTCCATCGGGGCGAGCACGTCGCCGGCGCGGAGCGGCGGCTTCACGAGATCGTCCGCGCGCTGATCGCGGAGGGCGCGGAGGCCGGCGAGCTCCGCAACGACGTCGCCCCGGACGAGCTCGCGCGCTTCTGCGTCCACGCCCTCTCGGCTGCGGGGACGCTCCGCTCCCGGCCGGCGGTGCGGCGGCTCGTCGAGGTCACTCTCGACGGGCTCAGCCCACGGGAGGCAGCGAGAACCCGAAGGGTGCCTCGGGCGCCGTTGCGGCACTGATCTCGATCCGGCGCAGCGAGCCGAGCGGGACGACGAGCGCGTCGGGCCGTTCGTCCGCCGGGTGCGGGCAGAGCGTGATGAAGCCCAGTCCCGGCTCCGCCTTGATCGACTCGACGACGAACCGGGAGCCGTCGAACAGCTCGACCTCGACGTGCGGATGGTCGGAGACGCCCGCGATCTGCCGGAGCAGGCGCGCCACGAACTCCTCCACGGGCGGCGTCGGGCCGGGCACCCACAGCTGGCTGCTCAAAAGAGACGTGTCTCCCGCTCGGGCTCGGCACCCAGGTGGTCGCGGCCGCGGTCGGTGACGATCCGCCCGCGCGGCGTCCGCTGGAGAAAGCCGAGCTGGAGCAGGTAGGGCTCGTAGACGTCCTCGATCGTGTCGGGCTCCTCGCCGAGTGCCACGGCGAGCGTGGAGAGGCCGACCGGCCCGCCGCCGAAGCGCTCGATGACGGCGCGCAGGAGCTCGCGGTCGGTGCGCTCGAGCCCCTCGCCGTCGACCTCGAGCAGCTCGAGCGCCTCCTGTGCCACCGCCGCGGTCACCGAACCCTCGTGCCGCACCTCGGCGACGTCGCGGACGCGCCGCAGGATCCGGTTCGCGATCCGCGGCGTGCCGCGGGCGCGCCGGGCGATCTCGTCCGCCGCCTCGTCCTCGGTAGCGACGCCGAGGATGCCCGCCGAGCGGCGCACGATCAGGCCGAGCTCGGCCGGCGTGTAGTAGTCGAGCCGGAAGGTCATCCCGAAGCGGTCGCGCAGCGGCGTGGTCAGCAGGCCGGTGCGCGTCGTCGCGCCGACGAGGGTGAACGGTGGCAGGTCGAGCGTGAGCGTGCGGGCGGCAGGTCCCTGTCCGACGACGATGTCGAGCCGGAAGTCCTCGAGCGCGGGATAGAGGATCTCCTCGATCGCGCGGTTCACGCGGTGGATCTCGTCGACGAACAGCACGTCGCGCTTGAGGCGGCCAAGCAGCGCGGCGAGGCGCTCGACCACCTGCTGCTGGCGGGCCCGCCGGGGCTGGGGAAGACGTCGCTGGCGCAGATCGTGGCCGCCGAGCTCGAGGTGCCGTTCGTGGAGACCGCCGGCCCCGCGCTCGAGCGCAAGGCCGACGTCGCCGCGTTCCTGACCGCGCTCGAGCCCGGCTCGGTGTTCTTC
>JACVRU010000115.1 GCA_014534295.1 Thermoleophilia bacterium
GTTCCACCTCTCCGGCCTCCGCTCCATGATCGTCGGGGGGTCGGCGGCGCCGCGGTCGATGATCGAGGGCTTCGAGCAGCGCCACGGGCTCCACGTCACGCATGCGTGGGGAATGACCGAGATGGCTCCGCTCGGCACTGTCTCCGAGTTGACGAGCACCCTCGCCGACGCGCCCGAGGATGTCCAGTACGCGTACCGCGCGAAGCAGGGCACGCCCGCCCCGTTCGTCGAGATCCGCGCCGTCGACGAGAACGGCGAGGTCGTCCCCTGGGACGGCAAGACGATGGGCGAGCTCGAAGTGCGCGGCGCCTGGATCGCGTCGGGCTACTACCAGGACCAGACGCAGGCCGACCGCTGGACCGAGGACGGCTGGTTCAAGACCGGCGACATCGTCACGATCGAGGAGGGCGGCTACATCGAGATCCAGGACCGCTCGAAGGACGTGATCAAGTCCGGCGGCGAGTGGGTCTCCTCGGTCGCGCTCGAGAACGCGATCATGGGGCATCCGGCCGTGGCCGAGGCGGCCGTGATCGCGATCCCGGACGAGAAGTGGCAGGAGCGCCCGCTCGCGGTCGTCGTCCTCAAGGAGGGCCAGTCGGTCGGCCCGGACGAGCTGCGCGAGCACATCGCCCCGGACTTCGCGAAGTGGCAGCTGCCCGACCGCTTCGAATTCGTGGACGAGATCCCGAAGACGGCGGTCGGGAAGTTCCGCAAGACCGCGCTCCGCGAGCAGTTCGCGCAGGAAGCCGTTGAGGCTTGAGGGCAAGACCGTCCTCGTGACGGGCGGGAAGTCGGGCCTCGGCGCCGCCACCGCGGCGGCGCTCGAGGACGCCGGCGCGACGGCGATCGTGGCGGACCTGCCCGAGTGCGACGTCACCGACGAGGCGGCGGTCGAGGAGCTGATCGGCGGGCTCGACACGCTGCACGGGGCGGTCAACTGCGCGGGCATCGGCTGGGCGTCGAAGGTCGTCGACTACGACCTCGAGGCTTTCCGGAAGGTGGTCGACGTCAATCTCGTCGGGACGTTCGTCGTCACGAAGCACGCGGCGAGGAAGATGGCGGAGAACGAGCCGGCGACCGACGACGGGGAGCGCGGCGTCATCGTCAACACCGCCTCGAACGCCGCCTTCGACGGCCAGATCGGCCAGGCTGCGTACTCCGCCTCCAAGGCCGGCGTCGTCGGAATGACGCTGCCGATCGCGCGCGACCTCGGGCGGAGCGGCATCCGCGTGATGACGATCGCACCCGGCCCGGCGGACACGCCCATGCTGGCCCAGCTCCGCGACGACATCCGCGAGTCGCTCGAGCGGCAGATCCCGTTCCCGCAGCGTCTCGGGCGCCCGGAGGAGTTCGCGGCGCTCGTGCGCCACATCTTCGAGAACGGCTACCTCAACGGCGAGGTCGTCCGGCTGGACGGCTCCCTGCGGATGGGGCCGCGGTGACACTCCCGACACAGGGGTCAGACCCCCGTTAAGGAAGTGGGTCAGTTCGTCCACAGCGAGCAGGACGGGGCGGTTGCGCTGCTCACGATCGACAACCCGCCGGTGAACGCGCTCAAGGCGGCGCTGCTGGAGGAGCTCGAGGCGGCGCTGCTGCGGCTGGACGAGGACGAGGGCACGCGCGCGATCGTGATCCGGGGCGCCGGCGAGCGCGCCTTCGTCGCGGGGGCGGACATCAAGGAGTTCCCTGCGCTCCGTGACGCGCCGCCGCAGGAGGGCGGCTCGGCCCGCGGGATCCAGAAGGTGGGCGGCGTGATCGACCGGCTCCAGACGCCGACGATCGCGGCGATCCACGGCTTCTGCCTCGGCGGCGGGCTCGAGCTGGCGATGGCCTGCGACCTCCGCGTCGCGTCCGCCGACGCGCAGCTCGGCCAGCCCGAGATCAAGCTCGGGCTCATCCCAGGCGGCGGCGGCACGCAGCGCCTTCCGCGCCTCGTCGGCCGCGGCCGGGCGCTGCTGCTGAACATGACCGGCGATCCCATCTCTGGCGCGCAGGCGTGCGAGTGGGGGCTGGTGGAGCGGGTCGGCGGGCTGGAGGACGCGCTCGCGCTCGCGCGGACGCTCGCCGAGCGCTCTCCGCACGCGATCGGCGTGCTGAAGAAGCTCGCCGCAGAGACGGCCGACCTGACGCTCGAGGAGGGCCTGAAGCGGGAGTCGGAGGGCTTCTTCCGCTGCCTGCGGTCGGAGGACGGCGCCGAGGGCGTCGCCGCGTTCATCGAGAAGCGCGAGCCCCGCTGGACGGGCCGGTAGGCGTGGCCAAGTACCGCTACGCCGTCGAGTCGAGCGTCGAGCCGGAACGGCTGCTGGCCGCCGCCACCGACTTCTCGAAGCGGCGCCTCGAGCTCTGGCCCGGCGTCGATCCGGAGGTCTTCGAGGTGCACGGGCAGGGCGAGGGCTGGGCGGAAGTCACCGAGGGGACAGCCGGTCCGGGCGTGTGGGGGCGCGAGCGCTACGAGTGGTCCGGGAACGTCGTCCGCGCGACGATTCAGGACTCGAACATCTTCAGGCCCGGGAGCACGTGGGAGCTCCGGGTCGACCCCCGCCCCGGCGGCGGCAGCGTCGCGCAGGTCGCCGTCCACCGGCGCACGTACGGCCTGAAGGGCCGGCTGCTCGGGGCGATCGTGCAGCTCTTCGGGAAGCGGATGATGTCGAAGGGATTCGCGAAGACGACCGAGATCCTCGAGCGCGAGCCGTGAGGGCGGTCGTCCTCCGCGAGCCCGGCGGACCCGAGCGGCTCGAGGTCGAGGAGGTCGACGAGCCCGAGCAGCCGGCGCTCCGCGTCCGGGCGGCGGGCGTGAACTTCCTCGACGTGCTCGTCCGCCGCGGCGCGTACCCGCAAATGCCGCCGCTGCCGTACGTGCCCGGCAGCGAGGTCGCCGGCGAGCTCGACGGCCGACGCGTGCTGGCGCTCCCCGCCGGCGGCGGCTACGCGGAGGCGGTCTCCGTCGACCCCGCGTGGGTGTTCCCACTCCCGGACGAGGCGGGCTTCGAGGAGGGTGCCGCGTTCCTGATGGCCTTCCTCAGCGCCTGGCTGCCCCTGCGTGACCTAGCGCGCGGCACCGTGCTGGTGACCGCCGCGTCGGGCGGCGTCGGCGGCGCCGCCGTCCAGGTCGCGAAGCACCTCGGCGCGCACGTCGTCGCGGCCGCGTCGACCGACGACAAGCGACGCTTCGCGCAGGAGCTCGGAGCAGACGAGGCCGTTGGCTACGAGGACCTGCCGTCCTGCGACGTCGCGCTCGACCCGGTCGGCGGCGAGGTCTTCTCGGCCTGCCTGGCCGCGCTCCGTCCGCTCGGGACGGTCGTCGCGGTCGGCTTCGCCGGCGGGATGTGGGAGGAGCTGAGCCCGGCACTGCTCGTGGGCAGGAACGTGAACGTGCACGGCTTCTACCTCGGGCGCCTGATGCGGCACGACCCGGACCTCGTGCGCCGTGCCGCGGAGGAGGTGCTCGACCTCTGGCACGCGGGCGCCGTGCGACCCGTCGTCGGCGGTACCTTTCCGCTCGAGCGCGCCGCGGACGCCCACCGCCGGATCGACGAGCGCCAACACGTCGGCAAGCTCGTGCTCGTCCCCTGACGGGGCCGTCTAGTAGGCTAGACAGCGTGTCGCTCGACGACGAGCTCCTCCGAGAGGCGAGGGATGCGCGCGACCGCCTGATCGCGGCCCAGCACGAGGTCGACGCGGCCCGGGAGGCCTATCACCACGCGATCGGCAGGCTCTGCGCCGCAGGCGGCACGCTGCGGGAGATCGCGGAAGAGCTCGGGCTCTCGCACCAACGCGTCCACCAGATTGTGGAGGAAGGCAGGCACCGCCTCGGCGACGAGGCGCGCGCCGTGCTCATGGCCGCGCACGCCGAGGCGGGCCGACTGCGGCACGACGTCCTCGGCGCAGAGCACCTGCTGCTCGGGCTGCTCACGGTCCGCGGCCTCGACGCAACCGCTGCGCGCTCGGCTGTGCAGGACCGGCTTGGAAAGGGCGGCCGCCGCCGCGCTCCCGGCATCCTCCGTGTGGACGACCGCGCGAAGCGCGTGCTCGACGAAGCCAGTGGCCCGGGCGCGGAGGAGCTGCTCGCGGCCCTGCGCCGCACCGGCGTGCTCGACGAGCTCGGCGTGGACGCGGCATGAAGGCCCTCGTGACCGGCGCCGCCGGCGGCATCGGCGGCGCGATCGTCCGGCGGCTCGAGCAGGAGGGCTACGAGGTGCTGGCCACGGACGTCGCCGAACTGGACGTCTCCGACCCGGCGGCCTGGGAGGACCTGCCGCAGGTCGACGTGGCGTGCCTGAACGCGGGCGTCGTCACCGGCACGAGCTCGATCGCCGAGCTGACGAACGAGCAGTACCGTCGCATCCTCGGAGCCAACGTCGACGGCGTCGTCTACGGCGTCCGCGCGCTCGCGCGCACGATGGCGCCCGGCTCGAGGATCGTGGTCACGGCCTCGCTGGGCGGCCTGGTCGGGATCCCGTCCGACCCGATCTACTCGGCCACGAAGCACTTCGTCGTCGGCCTCGTTCGCAGCATAGCGCCGGAGCTCGCTGGGCGAGGGATCGCGATCGACGCCGTCTGCCCGGGCATCGTCGACACCACGATGATCGCGGACAGCCGCGCGGCGCTCGAGGGCGCCGGGTTCCCGCTGCTCGCGCCCGACGACGTGGCCGAGGCCGTCGTCGCCGCCCTCGGCGACGACGAGACCGGACAGGCATGGGTCGTCCAGCCGGGGCGCGAGCCCCTGAAATACCGCTTCCCGGGCGTCCCCGGCCCACGGGTGCCCGGCGCCGAGGGGGTTACGCCGCCGCTCTGACGGCCGGCAGCGTGAAGGAGACGCGCGCACCCCCGTCCGGGCCGTTCTCCGCCCAGATCCGGCCGCCCTGAGCCTCCACGAGCGCCCGCGAGATCGCCAGGCCGAGACCGGCGCCGCCGCGGCCGACGGTCCGCGCGGCGTCGCCGCGCCAGAAGCGGTCGAACATCCGCCGGATCGCCTCCGGCTCGAGCCCCTCGCCGCTGTCCTCGACGCTGACGCGGACGCTGCCGTCGGCGGGAGCGACCGCGACCGCCACCGAGCCGTCGGAGGGCGTGTGCCGGAGCGCGTTCGTGACGAGGTTGAAGAGGACGCGCTCGACGTGCTCAGGCGCGCACAGGACGGCCGGCACGTCGCCTTCCACCCGCGTCTCGAGGCGGATCCGCTTCGACTCGGCCTCCGCCTCCAGGCCGCGCAGGCAGGACTCGACGACGCCCGGCAGCGCGGCCTCCCGCAGCTCGACGGCGATCGCGCCGGCGTCGATCCGGGCCAGCTCGAAGAGGTCGTCGACGAGGCGGCCGAGCAGCCGGACCTGCTCGCGCATCGCCGGGAGGTAGCGCTTCGGCTCCGCAAGCCCGTCCTCGAGCGCCTCGAGCATCGCCTGCATCGAGGCGAGCGGCGTGCGGAGGTCGTGGCTGGCCCACGCGACGAGCTCTCGACGCGCGTCGAACAGCTCCTCGAGCCGGGCGGCCATCTCGTTCAGGGACGCCGCCAGCTCCCCGAGCTCCGCGGGGCCGTCCTCCGGAGCGCGTGCGCCGAGATCGCCGCCGGCCAGGCGCATCGCGGCTGCGCGGACGCGCTCGATCGCCGAGTGGATCGAGTCGGCGA
>JACVRU010000071.1 GCA_014534295.1 Thermoleophilia bacterium
ACGGCGAGCCACACTGTGTCGCGCGTCTCGGGGAGCAGCGCGAAGTTCAGCGGGACGAGCACGGCCAGCATCACGCCGAAGGCGACGAGCTGCGCCCCCACCGACGAGAACGGCAGCAGCTGCCGGGGGAAGCGCGTCTTCCGGATGAGGTTCGCGTGCTCGATCATGCTGCGCGAGGCCGTCTGCAGCGACCCCGCGAAGAACACCCAGATTGCAAGCCCCGAGAGCAGGAAGAGCGGGTACGGATCCACCGCCTCGCCCGTGATCCGCCACATCTTCGAGAAGACCACGGCGTAGACCGCCATCTGGACGACCGGGTTCAGCAGGGACCACGCGAGCCCGAAGACGGAGCCCTTGTAGCGGGCCTGGTAGTCCCGCCGGAAGAGGCTCGCGAAGAGCTCTCGATAGCGCACGAGATCCGCGTAGACCGCCGTCATGGGTCGCCTAGTCTACGAGCCGTTTCGGCGCGCTCGGTCCTCGGGCCGGTGGGGCCACTCCGCTGGGGGCTCCGTCAGCCGACCGCTCTCTCGACGAGCTTCCGGATCCGCGCCTCCTCGGCGGCGGTGAGCTCCGTCAGCGCGAAGGAAGTCGGCCACATGGCCCCGTCGTCGAGCTTCGCGGTGTCGTTGAAGCCGAACGTCGCGTATCTCGACTTGAACTTGGCGGCACTCTGGAAGTAGCAGACGACCTTGCCGCCCTTGGCGTAGGCGGGCATCCCGTACCAGGTCTTCGGCGTGAGATCGGGCGCGCTCTCCTTCACGATCGCGTGGATGCGCTCGGCCAGGACGCGATCCGCCTCCGGCATCTCGGCGATCTTCGCGAGCACGTCGCTCTCCCCGTCCGCCTTCCCGCGACGCCGGGCCTTCAGCTCCTGGGCGCGCTCCTTCATCGCGGCCCGTTCCTCGTCCGTGAACCCCTTCTCCGTCATCTTTCTCCTCTCAGCGCAGGTCCTTGTTCGACTCCATGTCGAACCACATGGCGAAGAGCGTCATCTGCAGGCCGGCGATCAGCAGCAGCGCCACGAGCACTACCGTACCGACCGTCACCTCGTTCCCGAGCGCCCGCAGCACGATCAGGGCGATCCCCAGCGCGACGCCCAGAACGCTCATCACGAAGCCGAGCACGTAGAAGAACACGAGCGGGTGGAAGTCCCGGATCACATACTTCTGGCCGAGCCGCCAGAAGAACCCCTTCACGAGCAGCCAGGAGATCGACGGGATCACGCGCCAGTAGCGGATCCCCGAGCGCTCGCCGACCCCGTACACCGGTCGTGAGGGGATGTCGCGCACGCGCGCGTTCCAGACGTTCAGGTGGACGAGCAGGTCGTTCGGGAAGCCGTAGCCGCGGTAGACGCGGTCGAGCTCGAGCCGCTCGAGCACCGGCAGCCCGATCGCCGTGTAGCCGGTCTGCGAGTCGGCGACGTGCCAGTAGCCGGAGGCGATCTTCGTCAGCATCGACAGCGCCGCGTTGCCGAGGTAGCGGACGCGCGGGATCAGCTCCCACGCCTGGCCGCTGACCAGGCGGTTCGCCTTGGCGTAGTCCACGTCGCCGCGCGCGACGGGGGCGACGAGGGCCTCGAGGTCGCCCGGGTCCATCTGGTTGTCCGCGGCCATCACCGCGGTGACGTCGATCCGCTCGGCCAGCGCCCGCTTGTAGCCGGTCACGATCGCGGCGCCGACGCCCGAGTTCCGCTCGTGGCGGATCACCTCCACCCGGGCGTCCCCGACCGCGCGGGCGCGCTCCTCCGTCCCGTCCTTCGAAGCGTCGTCGACGACGTAGATCCGGTCGACGAAGGCGGGGATCCCGCGGAGCGTCTCCTGCACGAGCGCCTCCTAGTCGTGCGCTGGCACGACGACCGCGACGGACTTGCCCTCGATCACGGCCCCGAGAGCCGCCGCGCGGCGGGCTCCCACGCGAGCGCGACCACGAGGCCGAGCAGCAGCCCGATCAGCCCGCCGACGACGAGCTGGTTGCGGCGGCTCTGCGCCGTGACCTTCCGGGCCACGGCCGGCTCGACGACGCGCGCGCGCTCGACGTCGATCGCCTGGGCGAGCAGCTGCTGGCGGGTGCCGACATCGGTCTGGACGGTCGTCCGCCGTTGCTCGGTCAGGCCGAGGTTCGTCAACAGCACGAGCCGGTCGATCGCCGACAGCCCGGAGTCCTCGAGCGCGCGCTGCGTCGCCTCCACACGCGCGTCGATGCTCTCGAGCTCGCGCTGGCCAGCGGTGATCTGGTCCTGGAGCGCCTTGATCTTGGTGTCCGCGTAGCGGGAGATCTGCTCGACGGCGGCGCGGGCGAGCTCGTTCGCCGCGGCGGAGGTGCGCCGGGGCGTGTCGCCGGTCACGACGATGTTCACGAGCTGGGCCTGGCCGAGGCGGGCGACGTTGCCGGCCACCGGCTGGATGGAGATGCCCTCGCGGAGCTTCGACGGCGGCCGGTAGCCGCTCGCGTTCGAGGCCCGGCGGATCGCCGCCTCCGAGCGCGCGATCTCGCGGATCGTCGTCGGGTTCGTCGCAAGGCTCTGCACCTGTGAGGAGCCGCTGGGAGCGAGCGTCTGGCCGGGATAGACGAGGGCGGCCGCGCGGTAGACGTCCCGCCCTCCGACGGAGACGAGCAATGCCACGAGCACGCCCGCCGCGAGCCCGAGTACGAGCAACCACCAGCGCGCGGCGACGGCCATCGCATACCGACCGAGGTCGACCTCGGCCTCGCCCTCGTACCTGGGCTCGCTCAAAGTCCCCGCTCCGGCGCCGGCGAAGCCGGGGCCTGCGCTCCTTGTGAGCCTCCGTCGAGCCTACGGCTCATGGTGCGCGAGCCTAGCCGACGCCCATTCCCACTGAGCTCTGAGCCCCTGTTCCAGGCCGACCTCGGGCTCCCAGCCGAGCTCCTGGCGGATCCGGGTCGTGTCCGCCTTCGTGCGCCGCTGGTCGCCCGGCACGGCCGGGGCCCGCTCGATCTCGAACGACCGGCCGGCGATGCGCTCGAGGAGCGCGACGGCCTCGTTCATCGTCGCCTCCTCCCCGCCGCCGACGTTGTAGAGCGCGCCGGGCGGCGCCGCCTCCATCGCCAGCACCGTCGCCCGCACGACGTCGCCCACGTAGGTGAAGCTGCGGCTCTGCCCGCCGTCCCCGAACAGGGTGAACGGGCCCGAGAGCAGGGCGGCGAAGGCCATGTCCGGCCGCTGCCGCGGCCCGTAGGCGTTGAAGTAGCGCAGCACGACGGCGTCGAGCTCGAAGCTACGAGCGTACGCGTGCGCGAGATGCTCGCAGGCGAGCTTCGTGATCCCATAGGGCGACACTGGCCGCGGCGGCGTGTCCTCGGGGGTCGGGTACCGCTCCGCCTCGCCGTAGACCGACGACGACGAGGAGAAGACCACGCGCGTCCCGGCGCGTGAGGCCGCCTCGAAGACGCGCTGGCTCGCGAGCGCGTTCCGCTCGACGTAGAGGCCGAAGACGTCGCCGAAGCTTCTGACGCCGGGCTGGCCGGCGAGGTGGAAGACGCCGTCGTAGCCGGCGAAGTCGAGCGCGTCGGCGGCGAGGTCGACGCGCCGGACGTCGAGGGCGGCCGCGTTCTCCTCCTTCAGGCGCGGGTCGTAGTAGTCCGTGAACGAGTCGAGCCCGACGACCTCGTGGCCGGCGGCCTGCAGGGCCTCGGCGAGGTGCGAGCCGACGAAGCCCGCGGCGCCGGTGACCAGGTAACGCACGCGCGCCAGCCTAGTAGAGGGCCCGGAGCCGCTCGGGGTGCTTGCGCACGAACCGGAGCATCCCGGCCCAGTGCCAGAGCGTGCGGCGCGTCAGCAGGCGCCGGTCGACGAGGCGGTCGTAGGCGTGCGTCGCGACCGCGGAGGGCACGTACCATCGCTCCCAGCCCGCCATCATGGCGCGGTAGCAGAGGTCGATGTCCTCCCCGTAGAGCCTGAAACCCGCGTCGAAGCCGCCGAGCTCGTCCAGCATCGAGCGGCGCAGGAGGAGGAAGCCGCCGAGCAGCCAGTCCGCCTCGACCGGCTCCGTGGGCCGCTCGTCGAGCAGGTAGTGGCGCCGCTGTCGGTCGAACGGGCGGAAGAGGTAGCGGAGCGGCGTCCGCCGGACGAGCGTGCCGAGCACGGTCGGAAAGCGGCGGCGCGAGGGCTGCCACGTCCCGTCGGGGTTCCGCAGCTGCGGCCCGGCGACGCCGGCGCGCGGATGGTGCTCGGCGAAGCGGACGAGCTCGGCGACCGCGCCCGGCTCGGGGACGGCGTCGGGGTTGCAGACCAGGACGTACGTGCCCGAGGTCGCGGCGACGCCGCGGTTGACGTTCTCCGCGAAGCCGAGCGTCCGCTCGTTCTCCAGCGCCTCGACGCCCTCGGGGACGCTGCCGGGGACGTTCGCGACGACGACGAGCTCGTCGACCTGGGCACGGAGCGCCGGCAGCAGCTCGGCGACCTCGCGCGCGTGGCCGTGCGAGACGACGACGGCCGAGACGCTCACAACGCCTCCCGGTAGGCCTGGGCCGTGCGCCGCGCCGTCTCGGCCCAGGAGAACGCCCGCGCCCGCTCGAGGCCGGCGGCGACGAGCCGCTCGCGCTCCGTGAGCGCTCTTGCGACCGCCTCGCCGAGCTCGCCTGCCTCTGCGAAGACCGCCGCGTCGCCCGCCAGCTCCCGCACCGCCTCGTCCGGCGTCGCCACCACGGGCGTCCCGCTCGCCATCGCCTCCAGCACGGGCAGGCCGAACCCCTCGTACCGCGTCGGCAGCAGGAGCGCCGCTGCACCGCGATAGAGCCCGGCAAGCTCCTCCTGCTCGACCCAGCCGCGCAGGTCCGCGCCACGCCGGGCGAGCTCCGCCGCCAGCTCCGCGTCCTTCCACGGGCCGACCGCGACGAGTGGGAGCCCGGCCTCCTCTGCCGCCCGCAGTGCCGCGAGCGGGTCCTTCCGCCGCTGGATCGCGCCGACGAACAGGAGGTAGGCGCCGTCGGTCGAGCCGTCCGGACGAAAGGCAGGGTCGACGCCGTTCGGCGTCACCGCGATCCGCGCCTCGGGGATCCCGTACAGCTCCGCGAGGTCGCGCTTCGTCCGCTCCGAGACCGTGAGCACGCGGGCCGCGCGGCGGGCGGCGCGCGGGACGACCCGCCGGAAGACGAAGCGGTCCCTGGCGCCCATCGCGCTCGCGTCGCGCTCGAAGGAGAGGTCGTGGACGGTGACGACGGCCGGACAGGGGCAACGGAGCGGCAGCGCGTACTGGAAGTGGGCGAGGGCGGGGCGCAGGCGGCGGAGGACCCGGGGGAGCGACCAGGCCATCCGCAGCTCCTGCGAGCTGGCGGACAGCTCCACCGGCTCGACGCCCTCGGGGACGAGCTCGGGCCTCCGCGTCACCGCCGCGAGCCGCAGGTCGGGCGCGGCCGCCGGCAGTGCGCGGAGCAGGTTCTCGACGTAGGTCTCGTCGCCGGTGCGCTCGCGGCCGAGCACGTCCGCGTCGATCACCACGAGCGGGGTCACGCCAGCTCCCGGTAGACGGCCGCGGTCGCCTCCGCGGCGGCCGCCCAGGTGAACGTACGGGCCCGCTGGAAGCCGGCCGCCCGCAGCTCCCCGCGGCGCGCGATCGCGCGCTCGATCCCCGCCGCGATCGAGACCGGGTCGAGCGGGTCGACGAGCTCGGCGGCGCCGTCGGCGACCTCGGCCATGGCGCTGCCGGCGCTCGTGACGACGGGCGCGCCGCAGCGCATCGCCTCGAGGACGGGGATGCCGAAGCCCTCGTAGAGCGACGGGTACGCCAGGCAGAGCGCGCCGCGGTAGAGCGCCGCCACGTCCTCGTCCGGCAGCCGGCCGAGCCAGCGGGCGCGGGGCACCTCCACGCTGCCCCAACCGGTCGCGCCGACGACCCGCAGCTCGAGCCCGAGCCGCTCCGTCGCCTCCGCGAGCCGGGGGAGGTTCTTGCGCGGCTCCAGCGTCCCCACCGCGAGGACGTAGTCCCCCTCGGCGGCGGGCCCGTCGGGCGTGAAGACGGGCTCCGCGGCGTTCGGGACGACGCGGAGCCGCTCCTCGGGCACGCCCGCGAGCGCCACCACCTCGCGCTTCGTGAACTCGGAGACGGCGATCACGCGGTCGGCGGCACGGAGCGTCGGGCGCAGCCACGTCCGCGCGTAGAGCCGCGTCCAGGCCGTGAACAGCTCGGGCGACCGCAGCACCGCGAGGTCGTGGACCGTGACGACGGTCGGCCCGCGCGCGGCGAGCGGCGCGCGGTAGGTCGTGCAGTGGAGGACGTCGAGGCCGCGCGCCTGCCGTGGCAGCAGCGCGAGGTACCAGGCCAGGTCGCGGGCGAGCGCCCAGGCGCGCCCGGGGCCCCCGAAGGAGAGACGCGAGACCTCGAGCCCGGGGAGCCGCTCGAGCTCCTCGACGAGGCCGTTGACGTAGCGGGCCGTCCCGGCCCGGGTCTGGAGGAGCGGCGACACGTCGAAGCCCACCCTCACGCCGACAGACCCTCCAGGAGCTCCCGCCCCATCCGGCTCCAGGTGAACGAGCGCGCGTGCTCGAAGCCGCGGCGCACGAGCTCGTCCCGGTCGGCGAGCGCGCGCTCGACCGTCGCCGCCCACTCCTCGGGCCGGTCCGGGTCGGCGCGCAGGGCGGCGTCGCCGCTCGCCTCGTCCAGGGACGGGTGCGAGGACGCGACCACGGGCACGCCCGAGGCCATCGCCTCGACGATCGGCATCCCGAAGCCCTCGTAGCGGGACGGGTAGGCGAAGACCGCCGCGCCGCGGTACAGATCCGCGAGCTCCTCGTCGGCGACGTAACCCTGCGGGACCACGAGCTCGAGCGGCAGCTCGCGGAGGACGCCGAGGTTCTTGCGCGCGTCACCGCCGAGGGCGAGCACGTACCGGGCCTCATCCGGGCCGTCGGGCCGGAAGACCGGATCGACCCCCGGGTGGACGACTCTGATCCGCTCGCGCGGGACGCCGAGCAGCTCCTCCACTTCGTGCGCGGTGAACGCGGAGTTGACGAAGACGACGTCGCAGCCCGGCACCGCCGCGTACTTCGCGCCGTGCAGCCGGCGCGTGCGCGGGTCGACGAGTTCGGGCAGGCGGAGCGGAATCAGGTCGTGGACGATCGTGGCGCGCACGCCGCCCCGCTGAGGCGGGTACCACCAGTCGCTGAAGCAGAACGCGTCGAAGCGTCCGACCAGCCGCTCGAGCGGCGGCCACCCGAGCCGGCTCCAGGCTGTCCGCCAGGCGCGCGCCAGCGGCAGGAAGCGGACGACCCGCTCGGCGGGAATGCCGTCGAGCGCGGCCGGCACCGCCCGCAGGCCGCGCGGGCCGGTGACCGCGAGCGCCACGATTTCGTGCTCGTCGGCGGCGGCATCAGCCAGCCCGGCGACCGCCCCGCGCAGGTAGTTGCCGATCCCCGTCCGCGGCAGCGACAGCGGCGTGACGTCCAGGACGACCCTCACGCCCGGTCCAGCGAAAGCACGCGGATCCCGAGGCGGCGCGTGTCGTCGCTCGTCGCCTGCACGCGGGCGGGGACCGCGGTCGGCGTCACGGTGAAGCGGACGAGGCAGCGCTCGCCCTCGAGCGGGATTCGCATCGCGGTCTCCTCGGCGGCCTGCCCCACGTGCGTCGTGAAGACGCGGCCGCCCGACCTCGCCGTGACGGTCTGGGGGCGCATGAAGAGCCTCGCGTCGGACTGGAGCCGGACGACGAGCGTGTCGCCGTCGCAGCGGAAGCCGGTGTAGGTGAAAGCGGGCGCCGACCAGAGATCCGAGTAGACGCCGTCCGTCGTCCCGGAGACGCGCGCCGGCCCGTCGAGCCGGAGCAGCCGCAGGCCCTTGAGCGTGTCGGCGGCGGCGAGCCGCCCCTCGATCGGCAGGGAGCGGTCGGTGAGGAGGTACTGCCCCCGCACGCGCGAGTCGTTCGGCGTGTGCAGGACGCCGTCCTCGCGGCTGATCGAGACGGGAATCTGAGGCAGCCCGCCCGGGAGCGGGAGGCCGAGGTGGTAGACGTTGCCGACGCTGCGGCTGAAGAACTCGTTCTGGTGGACGGTGAAGCGGTCGCTCGCGCCCGTCCAGAGCACGGCCACGTCGGCGTCGCTCCCGACGGCCCGGTCGACCCAGTCCTGCTCCGGCAGCCTCACGCCCTGGAAGAGGGCGCCGACGGCCGCCTCCCGCATCCGCGCGTCCACCGGCTGGGCCGAGACGGCGTAGAGCGCGAGGACGAGCGCCGGGAGCGCGAGCAGCGCCGGACGGGGCAGGAGCGCGAGCAGGAGCCCCACGACGAGCACGCCCGCGAGGACGGCGAGCCAGACCCGGTCGAGCGGCACCCCCTGGAGGTGTACCCACCAGAGCGGCAGCAGCGCCAGCGTGTCCGAGGTGGCGGCGACGCCGATCAGCCGCTCGTACGGGATCACCGCCGGCAGTGCCACGGCCGCGGCGGCAGCGGGCAGGAGCGCCGCGGGCGGCCTCGGCGCCCCGCGGCGGATCCAGAGCAGCAGCGCCACGAAGAGCAGCGGGGCCGCGTAGAACATGTTCCGCTCCTCGATCCGGAGCACCGACGGCTGCGACGCGAACGCGGCCACCTGCACGAGCAGCCAGAAGGTGAACCCAGCCGCCGCGGCGAGGAAGACCTGCTCCCGCCGCTCCAGCCCGCGCGCGAGCGCGAGCAGGAGCAGGAAGGCGGCGAAGGGGGCGACGCCGACGTAGAGGTCGAGGCCGGCGGCGTGGTAGAGCAGCCAGCGAGCGACCTCGGCGACGGAGTAGTCGTGGGCGGTCGCGGCCCGGTAGGCGCCGAGCACCGCCAGCGGCCCGTCGCCGCGGGCGGCGGCCACGACGAGCGCGAGCACGGCCCCCGCCGCGATCCCGCCGTAGAGCCACCGGAACTCGAGCAGCGTCCTCGCTCGCCGGCTCCACGCGGCGAGCAGCAGCGGCGCGGTCAGCGCGGCGGGGACGAGGAAGACGGCCTGCTGGCGTGTGAGGTAGGCGGCGAGCGCGACCGCGAGGAAGGCCCCGACGCGGGCCGGAGTGGGCCGCTCGAGCGCGAGCACGAGCGCGAGCGCCGCGGCGAGGACGACCGGGTAGAAGGCGTTCTCGGTCATGATCGTCCCCGAGTAGAAGACGGACGGGACGGCGAGCGTGAGCACGGCGACGACCACGGCGAGGCCCGGGCTCACTACGCGCCGGGCGAGGAAGTAGGCCGGCAGCGCGGCGAGCGAGACGAGGACCGCGTTGATCGCCTTCGCAGCCGCGTAGGCCGCCGTCAGCGAGTCGAGGAGGTACGCCGGGCTGATCAGGAGCGGGTAGACGACGCCGTAGCCGATGCCGACCGGCTCCCCGCGCACCGTCAGCCCCTCGCCGGCGGCGATCCCCTTCGCCAGCTCCGCGTAGATGATCTCGTCGACGACGATCCAGGGGGCGACCGTCCGGCGGCCGATCCAATAGCGGATCAGCATCGAGAGAACGACGAGCCCCGCCAGCCACGCGGCGACCGGCACCGCGGCCGAGAGCGCTCGCGGCTTGACGGCGGCCAGGCTCGTCACAGCCCCGCTTCCCGGAGGCGCGCGCCGACCTCCGCCGCCTCCCCGCTGCCGGGCTCGATGCCGGCC
>JACVRU010000073.1 GCA_014534295.1 Thermoleophilia bacterium
GTCGTCGCCACCCAGTTGAAGATCTTGATCCCCGTCGGGACGGCGATCGCCATCGACGCGAGCATGAAGAAGGCCTGGAGTCCGATCGGCAGCCCGACCGTGAACATGTGGTGCGCCCACACGATCATCGAGAGGAACGCGATCGCGACGCTCGCGAAGACGATTGCCTTGTAGCCGAAGATCGGCTTCCGCGAGAAGACGGGGATCACCTCCGAGATCACGCCGAAGGCCGGCAGGATCATGATGTAGACCTCGGGGTGCCCGAAGAACCAGAAGACGTGCTGGTAGAGCAGCGCGTCGCCGCCCTCGTTCGGCACGAAGAAGCTCGTCCCGGCCTGCCGGTCGAGCAGCAGGAGCGTCAAGCCGGCGGACAGCACCGGCAGCACCATCAGCAGCAGGATCGCGTAGACCTCGATCGACCAGACGAAGAGCGGGATCCGCATCCACGTCATCCCAGGCGTGCGCAGGTTGTGGATCGTGACGAGCAGGTTGATCGCGGTAAGCAGCGACGAGACCGTGAGGATGTGGATCGACAGGATCCAGAGGTCCTGGCCGATCCCTTCGCTCTGGACGGAGAGCGGGACGTAGCTCGTCCAGCCCGCCCGGGCGGCGCCGCCGTCCGCGAACCAGCTCGAGTAGAGGACGATCCCGCCGGCTGCGAACAGCCAGTACGAGAGGGCGTTCAGCCGCGGGAACGCCATGTCCCTCGTGCCGATCATCAGCGGCACGAGGTAGTTCGCGAAGCCCGCCCACACCGGCACGATGGCCAGGAAGACCATCGTCGTCCCGTGCATGGTGGTCACGGCGTTGTAGCCGTCGCGCACGACCACGCCCATATCCGCATGGATCAGCTGCGTCCGGATCAGCAGCGCGAGGATGCCGCCCGCGACGAGGAAGACCAGGCTCGTCGAGATGTAGAGGATCCCGATCCGCTTGTGGTCGGTGGTCGTCAGCCAGCCGGTGACGCGCCCCCGCATCCACGCGTCGCGGGGCAGCGCCTCGCTCCTAACCGCCACCCTGGCCTCCCAGGTACTCGACGAGCGCGTCCACCTCGGCCGCCGTCCAGTCGCGGCCGACCGGCGGCATCCGCCTGAAGCCGTTCCGAACGATGTCCTCGACCTGCGCCGCGTCCTGGAGCGCCGGGTTGCCGGCGATGTTCGGCGCGTACTCCGGGGCCGCGAAGTGGCACTTCGCGCAGACGCTGTTGAAGATCTGCTCGCCGAGCCCCTCCTGCTCGGTCGCGCCGGCGAGCCACGAGTCGAACTCGTCCTCGGGGAGCACCTCGGCCGTGAACAGCATCGCCCCGTGCTGGATGCCGCACAGCTCCGTGCACTTGCCCTCGAAACTGCCCGTCCGAGTCGGGTGCAGCTTCAGCTCCCTCGCCATGCCGGGGATCGCGTCGACCTTGCCGCCGAGCGCGGGCACCCAGAAGGAGTGGATCACATCCCAGCCGGGCGACGTCACCTCGAGCCGCGCGACGCGGTCGACCGGCAGGCGGATCGTGTCGTACGAGACCGCGCCGTTCGGATAGAGGAAGCGCCAGTAGAACTGGCGGCCCTCGACGCGGACGACGAGCTCGTCGCCGGCGGCCGCCGCCGGGGCCGGGTTGCGGATCCCGTCGAGCTTCCAGAAGGTGAAGACCGCGATCACCACGAGGATCAGCACCGGGATCGCCGTCCAGGTCAGCTCGAGCCGCGTGTGGCCGCGGATCTGCGGCCCTTCCACCGACCGCTCCCGCCTCCCCCGCCGGAACCGGATCGTGAACAGGGCGAGCGGCACGGTGACGACGAGGAAGATCGCACTCGCGAAGGCGCCGATGAAGACGTAGACCTGCTGGATGTCGCGGGCGTTACTGCTCGCGGGCGAGACCGGCGTGAGGCCGCCGCGCGGCCCGATCCAGGCGAGGAACCCGACGCCGACCAGGACGACGAGCCCGGCTACGAGCAGGCCTGAGATGAAGAAGCGGCGCACGGGGCGGGTGGCATTCTACGAGGGTGTCCGAGGCCCACGTCGAGCTTCCGGATGAGGTCTCGGAGCCCCTCGAGGTCTATCTCAACGGCGTCAGGCAGCAGCCCGGCCGTGACTACCGGGTGCGTGGGCGCACGCTCGTGTTCCCGCGAGGCCTGGCGACCGAGGGGCGGCTGGGACCGATCCGGTGGCTGTCGATGTTCCTCGGGATCGCCGGGACGTACCGCCAGAACGACACGGTCGACGTGATCTACGAGGCGGGCGGAAGGCGCCATGTCGCGAGCCGGCTGCCCTACCGCAACGAGCAGTGACCCGTAACCTGCTTCGGGGCCCCCCGCTCATCGGGCTGGCGTTCCTCGCTTTGCTGGCCGCGCGTGCGTGGGCGGCGGAGGCGATCCCAACGCCCTGGATCCTCATCGACGAGCTGCTCTACGCCAGTCTGGCCGAGAGCGTGGCAGACGGCGGCCGGCTCGCCGTCCGCGGCGAGTCGATCGTCGTGAGCGTGCTCTACCCGCTGCTGATCGCGCCCGCCTGGCTCGCCGACGGCATGGAGACCACCTACCGCCTGGCCAAGCTCGCGAACGTGGCCGCCATGAGCATCGTGGCCGTGCCCGTCTACCTCTGGGCCTGCCGCCTCGCCGGTGCGCGCGGAGGCGTGCTCGCGGCCGGGCTCACGCTCCTGCTGCCGGCGTTCGTCTACACGGGGTCGTTGATGACGGAGAACCTCTTCCTGCCGCTCTTCGTCGCGTCGACCTACGCGCTTGCACGGGCCCTCGAGCACCCGTCGCTCGGGAGCTGGCTGGTCGTGCTCGGCCTCGTCGCCCTCGCGGTCGCCACTCGGCTCCAGGGGCTGGTGCTGGTGCCGATCGTCGTCACCGGCGCGGCCGTCCACGCGGCTCTCGAGCTGACGGTGAACGGCCGCTCGCCGCTTCGCAGGCTTGTGCCGCTGCTCCTCTGGGTTGGGCTGCCCGCGGCGGCGCTCGCCGCTTCGGCGGCCGTCGGCTCAGCTCCCGGCCTCGGCGGCAGCCCCTACGAGGGCGTGCTCGCGAGCCGGGACTACGAGCCAGGCCAAGTGGGACGGTGGGCCGCGTACGACGCTGGTGCCCTGGTGCTCGCGAGCGGCGTGATTCCGGTGCTGGCGCTCCTCGCGCTCGCCGCGCGGGTCGCCACGGCCCCCCGAACGGCGATGCCGGGCGAGCGGGCGTTCGTCGCGGTCGCCGTTGCGTCGGCCTGCTGGCTCGTGGCGCTGGCCGCCCTCGCCTCGACGTGGGATCCGGTTGGCATTCGCGAGCGATACCTCGTCCACGCCGCTCCGCTTCTGCTGATCGCGCTCGTCCTCTGGCTCGCTCGCGGGTTGCCGCGTCCCGGGCTGCCGCTGACGGGCGGAGCGGCGGCAACCGTGGCGTTGCTGGCGGCTTTGCCCCTGCGGACGATCTTCGGCAGCGGCTCCTTTCTCGGAGACGGCTTCTCGTTCATCCCGTTCTGGCGCCTCGCACGCGTCCTGCCGGGTGGGGTCGACACCTCGAAGGCGCTTCTCCTAGCGGGTGCGCTCGCGGCAGTCGTGGCCGCGGTCGGGCTACCGCGTCGTTTCGCCGCCCCGGCGCTCCCGGCGCTCGTCGCGGCCTTCCTCGCCGCGACGTCGGCCGCGGTCTTCGCCACCGCGCGGAGTCAGGCGACCGGCGTCGCGCTGGCCTCGGGCCAGGCTGAGCGGCCGACCTGGATCGACGATGCCGCCGGTCACGGCCGCGTCGTCTTCCTGAACACGACCCGTGCGGAGTCCCGCGCCTGGGTGCCCGTCTGGCAGGCGGAGTTCTGGAACAGGAGCTTCTCCGGCGTCGTCAACCTCGGGGCCGAGGAGCCCAGCCCGCTGCCTCAGCGGGAAGGGCGGCTCCTCGATGCGCAAGGGCACGTCGCCGGCGTCGTCGGTCCGTACGTCCTCGTCCGGGCGGGCTCTCGCGTCGCCGGTCGTCTCGTGGCCGGGTCGGGAGACCTGCGGCTCTACCGCGTCGAGCCGCCCGTCCGCCTCCGTAGCGAGATGCGGTAGCGGACCTCATAGACGACCGTGCCGAGGAACTCGTCCGCCTTGGCGGCGCCGTCGAGCTCCCACCCGGCGGCCTCGTAGAAGCGCCGGGCCCGCGGGTTGTCCTCCAGCACCCAGAGCGTCGCCGCCGCGAAGCCCTGAGCTCGCAGCTCCTCGAGCGCCCGCTCCATGAGCACGCGGCCGCGGCCCGTGCCCCACCGCTCCGGCGCGACGTAGATCGAGTAGATCTCACCTTCCCCTTCCGCCTCGCGGGAGGGTCCGAAGCCCACGAATCCCGTCACGTCCTCGGTGACGAGCACGCTCCAGTCGCCGGTCTCGAGCCCCTCCCGCCACCAGCGGGCCCGCCCGCGGGCATCGAGCCCCGCGAGCCGCTCCGCGGGGAAAACGTCCGCGTAGGCCACCTGCCACGCGCGGACGTGGATCGCCGCGATCGCCTCCGCGTCCTCGGGAACGGCGGCCCGCACGCGCATCGCGGCGTAACGTACCGGGAGTGAACCCCAGCTTCGAGCTCGGGCGGATCGCCGGCATCAGGATCGGAGTGAACTGGAGCTGGCTGGTCGTCTTCGCGCTGATCACGTGGTCGCTGGCGGTCGCCGTCTTCCCGGCGCGGAACCCCGGCCTCTCCGACGGCACATACGTCGGGATGGCGCTCGTCGCCGCCGTCGTCTTCTTCGCCTCGCTGCTCGCCCACGAGCTCGGCCACGCGTTCCAGGCGCGGCGCGAGGGGATGGAGATCGACGGGATCACGCTCTGGCTCTTCGGCGGCGTGGCCCGGTTCAAGGGGATGTTCCCCTCGGCGGGGGCGGAGTTCCGGATCGCGATCGCCGGCCCGCTCGTCTCGCTCGCGCTCGGGATTGCCTTCGTGCTCGCCGCGGTCTTCCTCGACCTGCGGCCGGAGGTCGACGGCGTCGTCGCCTGGCTCGGCTACATCAACCTGCTCCTGCTGGCGTTCAACCTGCTGCCCGCGCTGCCGCTCGACGGCGGGCGAATCCTGCGCTCGGCCCTCTGGGGGGTGCGCCGCGACTTCGCGACCGCCACGCGCCTCGCCGCCGGGGTGGGTCGCGCGTTCGGGTTCGCGTTCATCGCCGGGGGGATCGGGCTGGCGATCTTCACCGACACGGTCAGCGGCATCTGGTTCGCGTTCATCGGCTGGTTCCTGCTCGTCGCGGCCGGCTCCGAGGCGCGGTACCTCGCTGTCCGCGACGCCTTCGACGGCCTCCGTGTCCGGGACCTCATGGTCAGCGACCCGGCCACCGTCGATGCCGGTGTCTCGATCGGCCGCTTCATGGACGACGTCGTCTGGAGCCGGCGCCACACGACCTACCCGGTCGTGGAGGGGGGCGTCGCCGTGGGGCTGCTCCCCTTCCGGCGGGTCGCGGAGGTGCCGCGGGGGGAGTGGGACGACCACACGGTCAGCGAGCGGATGCTGCCGCGCAGCGAGGTACCGGTCCTCGCCGAGGACGACAAGCTGGTCGATGCGCTGGTGGAGCTCTCCGACGGGATCGGCCGCGGGCTCGTGCTCGACGAGGAGAACCGCCTCGTCGGCTTCCTCTCGATCAGCGACCTGCTGCGCGCGCTCGAGCTCGGCGGCCTGCGGCGGCGCGTCTAGAAATCCGCGCCGCGCGCAATAACTCGAGGCATGGATGTGAAGCGAGAGCTGAGGAGGCCGCGCGGGATCGGCGCGCTGGTCGCGGTGCTCGGCGTCGTCGCCGGCACAGCCGCGTTGGTGAAGCGGATGATGCGCCGCACGAAGCCGTGGTACGAGCGACTCGGGCACACGGTCACCCACGACCTCCACGTGCCGGGCGGCCGCCGGCTGCGGCAGCTCGCGCGGCGCTAGCGTCGAGCGTCGGGGCGGCGGTACTCCCTCGCGTAGCCCGGGACGGTCAGGCCGGCGGGTAGGTCCCGCGCGCTCTCGGGCGGGCCGGCGGCCAGCTCGAGCGGGACGACGCCGGCCCAGATCGGCAGCGACACGTCCTCGTCGAAGTCCTTCGGCGGTCCGGACCGGACCTTCGCAGACGCCTCGTCGAGCGAGATCGCCAGCACGGTCGTGCCGGCGAGCTCCTTGTCGCTCGGCGGGCGTGCGTCGGCGCTCCGGCCCGCCGCGACATGCTCCACGATCGCCTCGAGGGCGGCCAGCTTCTCCGCCCGCTCCTCCACGGGCCGTGCGCTGCCGAGCACGACGACGGAGCGGTAGTTCATGGAGTGGTTGTAGACCGAGCGGGCGAGGACGAGCCCATCCAGGATCGTCACGGTCACGCAGACGTCGATCCCGCCGCCGAGCGTCCTGAGCATCCGGCTCGCCGGCGAGCCGTGCAGGTAGAGCGTGTCGCCCGCGCGGGTGTGGATCGTCGGGATCACGAACGGACGGCCGTCGTTGACGAAGCCGACGTGGCAGCAGAGCGCCTCGTCGAGGATCGCGTCGATCGCGGCGCGGTCGTAGACGCCGCGCTCCGGATGGCGGCGCACGGTCGTCCGCGGGCTCGGGGCGGTCTCCACGCGGGTCATGCTACGCGCCCGTGCCGACCGCTTACCTCCCGCAGCCGCGCCGCGTGCTCGGTCGTCAGCTGCCCCCGCCGCAGGCGCCAGCGCCAGTTGCCGCCGCCGCGGCCGGGAACGTTCATGCGCGCCTCGCTGCCGAGACCGAGCACGTCCTGGACCGGGACGATCGCGAGTCGGGCGGGAGAGGACAGCGCCAGCTCGATCAGCGGCCAGTGCGCCTCCCGGTCGCCGGCCCAGCCGACCGTCGTGTCGCTGTCGTGCGTGCCCGTGTAGACGACGGCGTGCTCCCGGTGGCGGTCGACGCGAGGCTCGAAGTGGAGCACGTGCATGCCGGGCAGGCCGAGCTCGTCGCGGAGCCGCTCCACCGCCGGCGTGATCACACCGAGGTCCTCGGCGATCAGCGGCAGCGGGCCGAGGGCGGCCGAGACCGCGTCGAACAGGTCTCGCCCCGGCCCGCGCCGCCACGCCCCTGGCCGCGCGGTCCGGGACCGCTCGGGCACGGCCCAGTAGGCGACGAAGCCGCGGAAGTGGTCGACCCTGGCCGCGTCGACGAGCTCGAACGTGCGCCGGAAGCGCTCGATCCACCACCGGTAACCGGTCGCCCGCATCGCGGCCCAGTCGTAGAGCGGATTCCCCCAGCGCTGGCCCGTCCGGCTGAAGTAGTCCGGCGGAACGCCGGCGACGAAGCCGGTCTGGAAGAGCTCCGGATGCGCTCGGTGGTCGGCGCCGCCCGGGGCGACGTAGAGCGGCACATCGCCGATCAGCCGGACGCCGCGGGCGGCGGCGTGGGAGCGCAGCGCGAGCCATTCCCGCTGGAAGCGGACCTGGTCGGCGAGCGCGCCGCGGCCGGCGAAGGCGGCCCAGTCCCCGCTCCAGGGGGGGTGGGCCGCGACGAACGCCTCCACCTCGTCTACGGCGACCGGGGCCTTGGGCTCGGCGAGCAGCCCGCGCCAGCCGGCGAAGGCCGACGGCGACGCGTAGGGCGAGCCGACGGCATCGGGCGGACCGATCGGGAGCACCTGCCACCACGCCTGGCCGGCCTCCGCGAGCCAGTCGACGAACCGGTACGCCTCCTCCCCCAGCCGGCCGCCGGGGAGCGAGGTCGGGTGCAGCAGGACGCCGCTCGAACGCGTTAGGTTCAGGTTGAGCTCCCCAGGGAAGGAGACGAAGCTTCGCATGGCCCTCCCGAAGGCGCAGGAGCCTCCGCGGCGCATCCAGATCCAGCACGTCGAGCCCGTGGTCGACGGGGGCCGCTACACCGTGAAGGCGACCGAGGGCGACCGGCTCGAGGTGGGTGCGACGATCTTCCGCGACGGCCACGAGATCCTCGGCGCGCACGTCCGCCACCGGCGCAAGGGCACTCGGAAGTGGCAGGAGGCGCTGATGTACCACGCCGGCAACGACCGCTGGCTCGGGCACCTCGAGCTCGACGAACCCGGTCTCTGGGAGTTCCAGGTCGGCGCCTGGGTCGACCGCTTCGCGTCGTTCCGCCACGAGCTCCGCCGCAAGGTCGACGCCGGGCACGAGGACCTCTCCGGCGAGCTCTCGGAGGCCGCCGTGCTCTACGGCGTCGACTCGATCACTGCGGAGGAGGCGCTCGAGCGGAGCGAGACCGACCGGTCCGAGTACGAGTGCTCTCCGACCTACCGGGTGGACGTCGACCGCGCCCTGGCGCGCTTCGGCTCGTGGTACGAGCTCTTCCCACGCTCCTGGGGCGGCTTCCGCGGCGTCGCCGAAGTCTTGCCGCAGCTGGCGGAGCTCGGGTTCGACGTCGTCTACCTGCCGCCGGTCCATCCGATCGGCCGCACGAACCGCAAGGGCAGGAACAACGCGCTCGTCGCCGGCCCCCGCGATCCCGGGAGCCCGTGGGCGATCGGCTCGGAGGAGGGGGGCCACGACGCCGTGGAGCCGAGCCTGGGGACGCTCGACGACTTCGACGCGCTGGTCGAGCGCGGCCGCGAGGTCGGCGTCGAGATCTGCCTCGACTTCGCGATCCAGTGCTCGCCCGACCATCCCTGGCTGCGCGAGCACCCGGAGTGGTTCCACCGCCGCCCCGACGGCACGCTCAAGTACGCCGAGAACCCGCCCAAGCGCTACCAGGACATCTACAACGTCAACTTCGACTCGGAGGACTGGAAGGGGCTCTGGCAGGCGCTGCTGGACGTTGTCCTCCACTGGGTCGAGCACGGCGTGCGCGTCTTCCGAGTCGACAACCCGCACACGAAGCCCGTGCCGTTCTGGGAGTGGCTGATCCAGGAGGTGCGCGCCCGCGACCCAGGCGTGATCTTCCTCGCGGAGGCCTTCACCCGCCCGGCGATGATGCAGGCGCTCGGGAAGATCGGCTTCGGGCAGTCCTACACGTACCTCACCTGGAAGAACACGAAGTGGGAGCTGCTCGAGTTCATGCGCGAGAACGTCCTCGACTGGGCTCCCTACTACCGGCCGAACTTCTTCGCGAACACGCCGGACATCCTCCACGAGTACCTCCAGCACGGCGGCCGCCCCGCGTTCGAGGCGAGACTCGTCGTCGCCGCGACGCTCTCGCCCACCTACGGGATCTACTCGGGCTTCGAGTGGCTCGAGAACACGCCGGTCCGGCCGGGGAGCGAGGAGTACCTCGACTCCGAGAAGTACGAGGTGAAGGAGCGCACGCTCGAAGGCGCGCCGCTGCTGCCGCTCGTCGCTCGCCTGAACGAGGTGCGCCGGGCCCATCCCGCCCTCCAGCGGGTCGAGAACCTCGCCTTCCTCGAGACCGAGAACGACAGCCTGCTCGCGTACGCGAAGCGGTGGGAGGACGACGTCGTGGTCGTCGTCGTCAACCTCGACCCCCACGCGCCGCAGGAGGGGATCGCCGTCGTCCCGGCCGCGCTCGGCCTCCCGCCCGCCTTCCGCGTCGAGGACCTGCTGGCGGACGAGACCTACAC
>JACVRU010000129.1 GCA_014534295.1 Thermoleophilia bacterium
AGCCGGAGCCGCCGCTCGTCGTCCAGGGCGGCCCGGGAACGGGGAAGACGGCGGTCGGGCTCCATCGCGCTTCATTTCTGCTCTACGCCCACCGGTCGAAGCTGCGCCGCGTGCTCGTCGTCGGGCCGAACCCGACGTTCATGGACTACGTCTCGCACGTACTGCCCGCTCTCGGGGAGGAGAGCGTCGACCAGCGCGCCGTCGGCGAGCTCGTCGATGGGATCGAGGTCACTGTCGCCGATCGGCACGACGTCGAGCGGCTGAAGGCCGACGTCCGGCTCGCGGAAGTGGTGCGCCGTGCCGTCGAGCTGCGGCTGGAGCCGCGGCCGGAGGAGCTCGTAATCCGCCTCGAGGGCGCCTTCGTGGGCCTGCGCGAAGACGAGGTCGGCGAGCTGGTCGAGGAGGCGCGCGCCTCGGACGGGTTATCCGCGGCGGCACGCGAGCGGTTCCGGATGCAGGTGCTGCGACGCTTCTACCAGGACTACGGCGAGATGCTCGGCGGCCGAGCCGTGCGCTCCTTCGACGAGGTGGAGCGGGCGCTCCGCAAGGGCGGCCGGCTGGCCCGGTTTCTCGACCGGGTCTGGCCCGCTCCGCCCCCCGCGCAGGTCGTCCGCCAGCTCCTGACCTCGCGGACCCGCCTTGCGGCGGCCGCGGCCGATGTCCTCGAGCGCGAGGAGCAGCGTCTCCTCCTACACCCGGAGCGCGGGTGGAGTGACGCCGACGTGCCGCTCGTCGACGAGGCGCGAACGCTTCTGCTCGGCAGCGCGAGGACCTACGGCCACGTGATCGTGGACGAGGCGCAGGACCTGACGCCGATGCAGCTGCGGATGGTCGGTCGCCGCGTCGGGGGCTCGTTCACCGTGCTGGGAGACTTGGCGCAGGCCACCGGGCCGGTTCCGTACCGGCGGTGGGACGACCTGCTTCCGTACCTGCCCGGCGGGACGCGGGCGCAGCTCGAGGAGCTCCGCCACGCGTATCGCGTCCCGCGGGAGCTGATGGCGCTCGCGCTGCCGATGCTCCCCCACATCGCGCCGGACGCAGAGCCGCCGGTCGCCTACCGAGGCGGAGCAGATCCGCCCCGCATCGTGCAGGCGGATCCAGTGCTGCCACGCGCGCTCGAGGAGGCGGCGGCGCTCGCCGGCGAGGAGGGTCTGCTCGCCGTGATCGCGCCACCTTCCTGCCGATCCCGCCAGGGCGCGCCGGCCTCGCTGTTCGACGATGCGCGGGTTCCCATGCTGGCACCGCGCGAGGCGAAGGGCCTCGAGTTCGACCACGTCGTCGTGGTGGAGCCCGCGAACATCGTCGCGGAGGCGGTGGAGGGGCAGGGCCTCCGCGAGCTCTACGTCGCACTGACCCGGCCAACCAAGACGCTCGTCGTCGTGCACGCGCTGCCGCTGCCACCCGAGCTGTCGGGCGCTCCACGAAACCGCTTCGACCCCGCTCGAAGCGCAGCCGTCTCTGGCCGGGCGTGAACGAAGGGACGCCGGCGCCGTCGATGGCCGAGGCGCGGCAAGAGCGGTGGACCGCGGTCGATTGCTACCTCGCCGACCTGCTCGTGCCTCGCGACCCTGCGCTCGACGCGGCGCTACGTGCCAGCGCCGCCGCCGGTCTGCCGCCGCACGACGTCACGCCGAACC
>JACVRU010000080.1 GCA_014534295.1 Thermoleophilia bacterium
AAGAAGTCCGTGTCGACGAGGCGGTCGAAGAGCAGGAAGAACTGCGACCCCGCGACGAACGGCGTCGCGATTACGACGAGCAGCGAGGTCGTGAAGTTCGCCCAGACGAGCAGAGGCATCCGCCAGAAGGTCATTCCAGGGGCGCGCATCGTGATGATCGTGACGAGGAAGTTGAGCGCCGTGGCGATCGACGACGCCCCCGCCCACTGCACCCCCATCTGGAAGAACACGTTCCCGAACGGGTTCACGTCCGCGAGCGGCGCGTAGTTCGTCCAGCCGGCCGCGAAGGCGCCGCCGGGCACGACGAAGCTGACGAGCATCATCACGCCGCCGATCGGCAGCATCCAGAAGGAGAGCGCGTTCAAGCGCGGGAACGCCATGTCCGGCGCGCCGAGCATCAGCGGGATGACGTAGTTCGCCAGGCCCGCGAAGGCGGGGATGACGAAGAGGAAGATCATCAGCGACGCGTGGACCGAGACGAGCCCGTTGAACGTGTGCGGGTCGACGAACTGCATCCCCGGCCGCGCCAGCTCCGCCCGGAAGATCATCGCCAGCAGCCCGCCGGCGAGCATGAAGAAGACCGTCGTCGTCAGGTACTGGACGCCGATCACCTTGTGGTCGGTGTTGACCTTGAAGTAGTCCTGCCAGCGGCGGGCGCCGTGGTTCGCGTGGTCGTCGGGGCGCGTGGGCCGACCGGAGATGTAGTAGGCCCAGTAGTCGAAGCAGCCGATGCCCGCGAGGTAACCGAGCGGGAAGGCGACGAGGCCGGCGACCGTGACGATCGGCTGCATGTCCCAGAGCGGATCCCAGCCGCCGAGCCAGCGGAAGAAGAGGACGATCCCCATCCCGAGGGCGCCCACGGCCGGACCCATCCAGAGCGCCCGCAGCCAGCCGGGCGCCATCAGGCGCGCCCAGCCCTGCGGGGGCGGCGGCGGCGCGTGGTGGGCCTCGTGAGGGTGGGTCTCGGCCGTCGACGTCACTGGGAGCCTCCGAGCAGATACTGCACGAGCGCGTCGAGCTCCCTGTCCGACAGCTGTTCGCCGTAGGTCCGCGGCATCACACCGGCCTGGAAGCCCTCGGCGAGCTCGGCGTCGGGCTCGACGATCGACGTGCGGACGAACTGGGGATCGTCGGGGAGGCCGTCCAGAGAGGGGCCGACCTGGGCGGTCGACTCGGCGGGCGCGAAGGCGTGACAGCCGCCACAGCCGGCCTCGGCGAAGACCGAGGCCCCCTCGGGCTCGGTGCCCGCGGCCTGGCCGCCGCCCTCCTCCTCGAGCCAGCTCGCGTACTCCTGCTGCGTCATCACGATCACCCGCGAGCGCATGAGCGAGTGGCCGAGGCCGCAGAGCTCCGTGCAGATGACCGGGAAGGTGCCGGTCCGCTTCGGCGTGATCACGAGCCGCGTCTCGATGCCGGGGACCGCGTCCTTCTTCTGACCGAACTCCGGCACCCAGAAGGAGTGGATCACGTCGCGAGAGCTCAGCCGCAGCACCGTCGAGCGGCCGATCGGGATGCGGAGCGTCCCGGAGGTGACGCCGTTCGGGTGCTCGAACGTCCAGGCGAACTGCTCGGCGGTGACGGCGACCTCGTTGGGATTGGCGCCCCGGGCCCGGTCGTTCTGGGTCAGGACCACGGCGCTCACCACGCCGAGCGCGACGACGAGCACGAAGGGGACGGCCGTCCAGGCGATCTCCAGGCCGGTGTGGCCGTGGATGGGCGGGCCGTCGCTGTCGTCGTCGGGCCGGACCCGGAACTTCAGGAACGAGTAGCCGATCACCGCGGCGACCACGGCGAAGATCCCGATGCAGATCCACGTCGCCAGCCAGAAGGTGAGGTCGATCCCCTCCCGCTCGCGCGAGGCCTGGTCGGGGAGCCACGGGATGAAGAGGGCAACCGCCGCGGTCGCCAGGAACGCGACTGCTCCGATGAGCAGCATCGTGAGAATCGAGCCCCTGCGCACGGGAGAGCGAGCCTAGCTCAGGCGGTGAGGCCGTGTAGCAGCACCTCGCCGGCCGCCGGGAGCTCGACGACGAAGGTCGACCCGCTCGCCTGGTCCGACTCCTCGAGCCGGATCGTCCCGCCCATGCGGCCGACGAGCTCGCGGGAGATGTAGAGGCCGAGGCCGGTGCCGCCGACGCCACGCGTGAGGTTGGGATCGAGCCGGTAGAACTTCTCGAAGATCCGCTCCCACTCCTGCGACGGGATGCCCAGGCCCTCGTCGCGGACGGCGAAGCGCACGCGGTCGCCGACGTGCTCCAGCCGGACCTCGACCGTGCCGCCGTCGGGCGAGTACTTGACCGCGTTCTCGACGAGGTTGGTCAGTACCTGGCGGACCTTGTCCGCGTCGGCGAGCACCGGCGGGAGGCCGCCCGGCACCTCGAGCCGGAGAGTGAGGTTCTCGGGCAGCTGGAGCTCGGCCGCCCGGACGACCGCCGTCGCCAGCTCGGCGCCGTCGCAGGCCTCGACGGTGACCTGGAGGCCGCCTGACTCGATCCTGCTCGTCCAGAGGATGTCGTTGACGATGCGCGCCAGCCGCTCCGACTCGCTGGCGATCACGGACAGGAGCTCGACGCGCTCGGGCTGGTCGGGCGGCATGTCCTGGCGGCGCAGGGTCAGCGCGGCGCCGTAGATCGCGGCGAGCGGCGTGCGCAGCTCGTGCGAGATCGTCGAGACGAAGTCCGTCTTCAGCTTCTCGACGGCGCGCTCCTCCGTGACGTCGCGGAACGCGAAGACGGTGCCGTGCTCGAAGCCGACCCCGGAGATCGACAGCCAGAGCTCGCGGCCTCCGAGCTCGAGCGGCAGCGTTTGCGGCCGGGCGCCGGCGGCCCCCGTCTCGACGCCGACGATCGGGACGCGAGGCGCCAGCTCCGCCCAGCCGGGGATCGCCTCGACCGCGGCCTGCCCGACGACCGACTCCGCGCTCAGGCCCGTGATCGCCTCGGCCGCCGGATTCCAGAGTCGGACCGTCCCGCCCCGGTCGAGCAGGAAGACGCCGTCGCCGACGAACTCGAGCGCCTGCGCCGACTCCGCGCGCGCCTCCGCCTCCCGGCGTGCGGCCTCGGCGGAGCGGAAGAGGCGGGCATTCTCGATCGCGAGCCCGGCGCGCCGGGCGAGCTCCACCGCGAGCCGCAGGTCGTCCTGGGTGTACGGGGGATCCTGAGCGCGGACGAATCCAATCGCGCCCGCGATCTCGCTGCCGGCGCGGATCGGCACGACGATCCCGGAGCGGATGCCGAGTCCCCGCAGGAGCTCGAGATGGCGCTCGTCGACGGCAGCGGCCGCCAGCATTTCGTCCGTCACGTCGGCCGTCAACAGCGACTCGCCATCCCGGATCACCACGTGGACGGGATGCCTCTCGTCGACGGGGAGGGAGTAGTGCTCCGTGATCTCTTCGACGAGCGCGTTCTTCTCGGGATCCGGGTGCCGCCCGAGGATGCGCCGCACGCGGCCCTCCTCGTCCGCCAGGTAGACGGAGATCCAGTCCGCGATCTCCGTCCCGGCCAGCTCGGAGACGGCCTGCAGCGTCTCCTCGTAGTCGAGCGACGCGGCGAGCAGCCTGCTGGCCTCCGCGAGGAAGCCGAGGCGCTCCCGCGCGCGCTGCTCCGCCTGCGCGAGCCGCTGCTGCTGGGCGGCGGCGCCGAGCACGTTCGCCACCGCCTGGACGTACGTGACGTCGTCCACGCTGAACGCGCGCCGGCTCGCCGTGTGCGCCCCGAGGACGCCGAACGGCTCCTCGGGCCCGGGGATCATCACGGTCAGACCGCTCGTGACCCCGTGCTCGCGCAGCAGCGGAGACGGCTTGAACCGTCGTTCGCCCGCCAGGTCCTCGACGTTCACCGGGCCCTTGGCCTCGAGCGTGAAGCCGGCCTGGGAGCCCTTGCCCCACGGAACCGTCGTCGAGCCGACGTGGCCCTCGTTCCAGCCGCTCCCCTCGATCAGCAGCAGCTGCTCCCCCGGAAGCAGCTCGAGCACCTCGACGAAGTCGACCCCGAGCGTCTTCGAGATCCGCTGCGCCGCCTGGCCGGCAAGCGGGACGACGTCCGTGCCCGTCAGCGCCAGCTGGCCGAGCTCGGCGACGTCCGACTGCTGGCGCGCGCGGACGGCGGCCATGTCCTCTGCCTGCTTCCGCTCGGTGATCTCCATCACGACGGCGCCGATGCCCAGCACCTCGCCGGTCTCGGTCTCGACCGGGAAGTAGCTCGAGAGCCAGTGACGGTCGGTGCCGAGCCGGTGGGCGCCGAGATCGGTCGACGCCTCGTGCCGGACGAGCGGCGTGCCGCTCTCGACGACGCCGCGGTAGACGGGCTCGAGCACCGGGGCGAGGTCGGGCACGACGTCCCAGAGCGACTTGCCGACATGCTCCTCCGCGGGCAGCCCGTTGAGCCGCGCGAGCGCCTCGTTCACGCGCACGTAGCGGATGTCGCGGTCCCAGAAGCCGATCGCGGTCGGCGCGGAGGCGAGAATCGCGTCGAGCTGCGCGTAGGAGCGCTGCGCCTCGTGGTACAGGCGCGCGTTGTCGATCGCAACGGCCGCGCGGCGCGCGAGCTCCTCCGCGACCGCGAGGTCCTCCTGGTCGAAGCGCCGGCCGGACTCGGCGGAGAGGAACGCCATCGCTCCGAACGTGCGGGCGCGCGCCGTGAGCGGGACGCACATCCACGACCGGATGCCGAGATCGGCCAGCTCGGCGGCGAGCCGCTCGCCGTCGACGACGTCGGCCGCCACGAGCGCCGAGTCGGCGATCGAGTGGAGCTCCGACCTGCCGGTGCGGATCACGGCGGGGACGCCCACGTCCGCGTCGGGCCGGAACGAGTGGTCGTCTAGTCGCGCGAGCACGTCGGAGCCGCGGCTGCCGCGATGCTCGACCGCGATCCGCAGAATCTGCCCCTCGGCGTCCTCCACGTAGACCATGCACCAGTCGCCGACGGCCGGGACGGCGAGCTGCGCAACCTCCGCCAGCGTCCGCTCGACGTCGAGCGACTCGGCCAGGACCTCCCCCGCGCGGGCGAGCACCGAGAGGCGTTGCTCCTGCCGGCGGCGGTCGGTGACGTCGCGGACGACGTTGATGACGAACTCGAGCCGGCCCTCGTCGTCGCGCACCGAGGTCGCGCTCACGAGCGACCAGCGCTCCTCGCCGGTGTCGCGCGAGCGCCAGCCGATCACGCGGGACCCGCCCTCGGCCCCGCGGAGCGCCAGGCGCCCGGGCAGGTCGTCGCCGCCGAGGGGCTCGCCACGCTCGTCGATGAGCTCGTAGCGGGCGAGGATCTCCGCGGGCGGCGTGGACATGAGCTCCTCGGCCGAGGCGAACCCGGACATGTGGGCGGCGGCGTCGTTGGCGAAGACGAGCTTGCCGGTCGGATCCTGGACGGTGAGGCCGTCGGCGACGTGGCGGAAGACGACGTCGAGCCGGCGGCTCGACTCGCGGAGCGCCTGCTCGACCCGGGCGCGCTGGACGGCGCTGGCGAGGGTGCTGGCGATCGTCTGGGCGAGCTTCAGCTCCGCCGGCGTGAACTCGTGGACGTCGTCGCGGTAGAGCATGAGCTTGCCCAGCAGCTCGCGGCCCTGGACGAGCGGCACGAACGCCAGCGACCTGATCCCCTCCGCCGCGATCGTGCGCCGCAGGTCGCCGCCGACGGCCGTGTCCTCGTTGACGTCCGCGACTGCGATCGGCGCGTACTCGCCCTCGTCGCCCCTCCACGGCGAGTGGCCCTCGACGGCCGCTCGGTATTCGTCGGAGAGCCCGCGCCCGGCGCGGAGACGCAGCACGCCGTCCTCGTCGAAGAGCAGGACGGAGGCCCGGTCGACCCCGACGGCGTCGACGAGCGTGTCGACGGCCCGGTCGAGGATCGCGTCGAGCGCCTCCGCGGCCAGCGCAGTCTCCGACATCCGGTAGACGGCGGCCAGCTCGCGCAGGCGGTCGCGAAGCTCCTGTTCCTGCGACGAGAACGGCTCGGACCCGACCTCTCTCATGCCCCCCGGAGACCCTCCGACTGTCCTTGACCCGGCTGCGGAAGTCTACGCACGTGCGGAGACGGCTGGATGGGCCGTGAAGGATTCGAACCTTCGACCTTGGGATTAAGAGTCCCCTGCTCTGCCAGCTGAGCTAACGGCCCGCGGGAGGTGCGTAGTGTAGCCCCCGTGAAAGTGCTCTCGGTGGTCGGGAACCGGCCGCAGTTCGTCAAGTCCGCGCCGCTTTCCCTGGCCCTCCGGGAGGTCGGGATCGAGGAGGTCGGCCTTCACACGGGGCAGCACTACGACCGCGAGCTGTCCGAGCTCTTCTTCGAGGAGCTCGGCCTCCCCGAGCCCCGCTACCGGCTCGACCTGCGCACGGCCGACTCCGCCGCGATGCAGCCGGGGATCGAGACCGCGGCCCGCGCGGAGCGGCCCGACTGGCTGCTCGTCTACGGCGACACGAACTCCACGCTCGCCGGCGCGACGGCTGCGGCCGCGCTCGGCGTGCCGCTCGCCCACGTCGAGGCCGGGCTCCGGAGCGGCGACCCGACGATGCCGGAGGAGCACAACCGGATCGAGACCGACCGGCTCGCGCAGCTCCTCCTCTGCCCCGACCAGCGCTCCCGCGAGACGCTCGAGCGCGAGCGCGTCGACGGTCGGATCGAGGTCGTCGGCGACGTGATGTACGACGCGAGCCTCCTCTTCGCGCCGCTCGCCCGAGAGCGCCACGAGCCGCCCCATCCGCCCCGCTCCTACGTCGTCGCGACCATCCACCGCGAGGCGAACGTCGTCCAGCCACGGCTGGGCCGGATCGCGGAGGGGCTCAACCGCCTGGCCGAGCCGGTCGTCTTCCCGGCCCACCCCCGCACGCGCGCCGCCCTCGAGCGGGAGCGGATCGCCCTCGCCGGCCACGTCGAGCTCGTCGCGCCGCTCGGCTACCTCGAGCTGACGGCGCTCGTGGCACACGCGCGGGTCGTCGTGACGGACTCCGGGGGCCTCCAGAAGGAGGCGTACTGGTTCGGCGTCCCCTGCGTCACGGCGCGTCCGTCCACCGAGTGGGTGGACACCGTCGAGGCCGGCGCGAACGTACTCGTGGACGACGATCCCGAGCGGCTCGCCGCCGCGGTGGCGGAAGCGAGGATGCCGGAGGAGCGGCCGCACCTCTACGGCGACGGCGCCGCCGCTGACCGGATCGCCGGGCTCCTCGGTACCCTTGCCCGGTCATGAGCGTAGGCTTGACGGAGCTCAAGAGAGAGCGGAGGCGCCGGCTTCGCCGGCGCCGGGAGCGGGTATGAGCAGGCTCGAAGAGCAGGCGGCGCTCGGCGATGCGACGACGGCCCGGGCCGAGATCGCGATCGTCGGCGCCGGCTATGTCGGCCTCCCGCTGGCGCAGACGTTCGCCGACGCGGGCCGCGGCGTCGTGCTCGTAGACGTCGCCGCCGACGTGGTCGCCGCGATCAACCGCGGCGAGAGCCACATCGAGGACGTCCCCTCGGACCGGCTTGCGCCGCTCGTCCGCGAGCGCCGGCTGACGGCGACGATCGACTACGACGTCCTCCGCGAGGCGGAGGCGATCCTGATCGCACTGCCGACGCCGCTCTCGTCGCAGCGTGAGCCCGACCTCTCGATCGTGGCCGGCGCGACCGAGGCGATCTCCCGGCGGCTGCGGCCCGGCCACCTGGTCGTGCTCGAGTCCACCACCTACCCGGGCACGACGCGGGAGGTGATCGTCTCGGCGCTCGAGCGGGGCTCCGGCCTCACCGCGGGCTCCGACTTCAACGTCGCCTACTCGCCGGAGCGCGTCGACCCCGGCCGGACGGACCACACGACGAAGACGACGCCGAAGGTCGTCGGCGGCTACACCCCGGCCTGCACGGCGCGGGCCTCGGAGCTCTATCGGAGCGCGGTGGAGACGGTGATCGAGGTCTCGTCGCCGGAGGCGGCCGAGCTGACGAAGCTGCTCGAGAACATCTTCCGCTCGGTGAACATCGCGCTCGTCAACGAGTTGGCGCAGCTCTGCGACCGGATGGGAATCGACGTCTGGGAGGTCGTGGACGCCGCCGCGACGAAGCCCTTCGGCTTCATGAGCTTCCAGCCCGGCCCCGGCCTCGGCGGCCACTGCATCCCGATCGATCCCTTCTACCTCACGTGGAAGGCCCGCGAGTACGACTTCTACACCGAGTTCGTCGAGCTGGCCGGCAAGGTCAACGAGAACATGCCCTACTGGTGCCACGGGAAGCTGACCCGGGCGCTGAACTCGCAGGAGCGCGCGGTGCGCGGCGCCCAGGTGCTGATCCTCGGCGTCTCCTACAAGGCCGACATCGGCGACATGCGGGAGTCGCCGGCGCTGAAGCTGATCGAGCTGCTGCGGAAGGACGGGGCGAAGGTCGCCTACCACGACCCGCACGTGCCGGCCCTCCCCGAGCTCGGCCTCACCTCGGCCCCGCTCGAGCCGGAG
>JACVRU010000119.1 GCA_014534295.1 Thermoleophilia bacterium
CGTCCGCATCGCGCGGCTGCCGGCCGGCTACGAGCGGGCGCTCCGTCGCTACCGGCATGGGCCCGGCTCGTTCAAGCTCGACTGGGCGCTCTCGGAGCCGATCCCGTGGCGGGCCGAGGAGTGTCGCCGCGCGGGCACGATCCACCTCGGCGGCTCGCTGGACGAGATCTCCGCCTCCGAGTGGGGAGCGTGGGCGGGCCGCCCGACCGAGCGTCCGTTCGTCCTCCTGACCCAGCTCTCGCTCTTCGACCCGACGAGGGCCCCGGCGGGGAAGCACACCGCCTGGGCCTACTGCCACGTCTCGCAGGGCTGGCCGGGCGACCTGACCGAGGCTGTCGAGGCGCAGGTGGAGCGCTTCGCCCCGGGCTTCCGCGACACGATCCTCGCCCGCTCGGCGCTTGGGCCGGCCGCGCTCGAGGAGCACAACCGAAACCTCGTCGGCGGGGACGTGAGCGCCGGCGCCGCCGACCTCGGCCAGCTCTGGTTCCGGCCCGCCCGGAAGCTCCTCCCCTGGCGGACGCCCCTTCCCGGCGTCTGGCTCTGCTCCGCCGCGACTCCGCCCGGCGCCGGAGTCCACGGGCTACCCGGGTACGCGGCCGCCCGGCTCGCGCTGCTCGCGCTTGACAGGCGCCGGCGCGTGTGAAACAGTCGCCGGGTCAAGTCCTGCGGGCCTTCGGGTTCGCGGGACTTGGCATTTGAAGGGCCGTGAAGCGCGAGTCCGCAGAGGTCGTCATCGTCGGAGGCGGGGCGCTGGGGACGAGCGTCGCCCACCATCTCGCCGAGCTCGGGGTCGCCGACGTCGTCCTGCTCGAGCGCGACCAGCTCGGCTCGGGCTCGACGAGCAAGTCGGCGGGCGGCTTCCGCCTCCAGTTCGCCGACGAGCTGAACGTCCGCATCGCGCTGCGCTCCCTCGCCGGGCTCGAGCGCCTCGACGACGTCGACCTCAGGCAGGTCGGCTACCTGTTCCTGATCGACTCGGACGGAGACCTGGCCGCGTTCCGGGAGGCGCTCGCGCTCCAGCAGTCGCTCGGCGTCCCGTCGGGGGAGCTGTCGGTGGAGGAGGCGCTGGCGCTCGTCCCGCAGCTCGACCCGGACGGGCTCGTGGGCGCGACCTTCTGCCCGCTCGACGGCTACGCGACGCCGGAGGGCGTCGTGCAGGCGTACGCGCGCTCGGCGGCGAAGCGCGGCATCCGGATCCGCCAGGGCGAGCCCGTGACGGAGATTCGCGTCACCGGCGGCCGGATCGAGGCGGTCGAGACGCCCTCGCGGCGGATCGCCACGGGCACCGTCGTCTGCGCGGCGGGCGCCTGGTCCGGCGAGCTGGCGGCGCTCGCCGGGATCGAGCTACCGGTCAGCGGCCAGGCACGCTGGCTGCACTACTCGCCGGCGAGCGGGGGTCTCGCCGACGACACGCCGATGACGATCGACTTCGCGACCGGCTTCTACTTCCACCGCGAAGGGCCGGGGCTCGTCTTCGGCGGCCGGGAAGCAACGCTCGAGGAGCTCGCGGTGCCCGCCTCCCGTCGGCTCCCCCTCCTGGCCGAGCTGCCGATCCAGGCGTCGTGGTGGGGCTACTACGAGCAGAGCCCGGACCACAATGCGATCGTCGGGGAGGTGTCGGAGCCGTCGCGGTTCCTCTACGGCACCGGGTTCTCCGGCCACGGGTTCCAACAGACGCCCGCAGTCGGCGAGCACCTTGCGCAGCTGGTCGCCGGCCTCGAGCCGGCGCTCGACCTCTCGCCGTTCTCGGTCGACCGCTTCGGCCGCGGGGAGCTCCGCGAGGAGCGCTTCGTCGTCTAGCGGAGGGTAGCCGCCACGGTCGCGAGGTTCTCCTCCCAGACGTCCTCGGGCGTCGGCGGCAGCACGTCGTCCCAGATCGCGGCCAGCGTCCCGATCACCTGCGGCAGGCGCTCGGGCCGCCCCATGAACCACCAATGGAGGTGCTCGCTGCCGTCGCCCCAGCGGCAGACGTGGACGCGGCCGACGTGCAGGACGGCTCGCACGGCCGCCTCGACGCGCACGAGCATCGGCCCGATCTCCGGGACGAGCTCCTCGGGGATCGAGCCGAAATCGCAGTGGACGCGCGGCTCGAGCAGGACGACGACCGGCAACCCGTTCCGCGGCGGCGCGGTCAGGCGCCAGCGCTCGTTCGTCCAGAGGTAGATCTCGTCCGGCTGTCCGCACCGCGAGCAGTCCACGCCGCCCTCGCCGGCCCGCGGGCGCTCGCGCTCCCCCGGCGGCTCCAGCTCGCGGGGCCGGAGGTCGCCCTCGAACGGCCAGCTGCGCCACTCGTGGACGGGCGGCATCCGCAAGGAGCCGCGGGCGCGCTCCCAGAGCTGCTCCGGCGTCTCCGCCACTAGGCGCGCAAGGAGGCCTTGTAGGCGCGCTTCGCAGCCTGGTACTCCGCGAGCGCCGCCGGCGAGTCCACGTCCCCGAGGGTCGGGTGCGACGGGACGAGCGCGCGGGCCTGCTCGACGCCGAACCGCTTCGCGAGCACCGCGCCGAGCGCCTTGATCTTCATCTCGCCGAAGCCCGGCAGCGAGCCGATCCGGCGACGAAGGTCTTCACCGTCGGCCGCGTCGCGCCAGACCCGCGCCGCGTCCCCGCCGTACTCGTCGACGACCACCTGGGCGAGCTCCTCGACGCGCTTCGCCATCGCGCCGGGGAAGCGGTGGATGGCCGGGCGCTCGCGGAAGGCATCCTCGAGGTCGAGCTCCGCCAGGCGCCGGGGGTCGAGCGTCCCGACCCGCTCGAGCAGCACCTTCGGGCCCGAGAAGGCCTTCGAAACCGGCACCTGCTGATCGAGCGCGAAGCCGACGAGGAGCGCGAAGGCGTCGCGCGCGAGGAGCTCGTTCGCCTCGGCGTCGTCGGTGAAGTGGAGCCGGGCCGGGGGGTTGGTGGCCACGATGCCATGCTACTCAGGTGGTTCCTGCCTGGATCGCCGAGCGGGTGCCGGCGGAGAGCTGGGAGCCGGTCGCAGGCGGTTACACGCGCGCTTCGCGATGGCGGGCGCGGTTGCCGGACGGCTCGCGCGCCTTCGTGAAGGCGGGGGAGGACGAGCCGGTGCTCCGCATGTTGCGCCGGGAGATCGCCGTGTACGAGTCGTTGGCAGGCGCCTTCCTCGCGCGTCTGCTCGAGGCGGGCGACGACGGCTCACGCGCGTACCTCGTCCTCGAAGACCTCGCCGATGCGTACTGGCCGCCGCCGTGGCCGCCGGAGACGCGACCGCTGTTCCATGCCCTGGAGCAGGTCGCCGCGACACCCCCGCCGCCGTCGCTGCCACGGCTACGCGAGCCGGAGCGCGGCGCCTGGGCAGCCGTTGCGGACGACCACGAGCCGCTGCTGCGCCTGGGCGTCTGCTCGAACGACTGGCTCGAGGCGGCGATCGAGCCGCTCGCCGCGGCGGAAGCGTCTGTCCTGCACGCCGGCGACGAGCTCGTCCACTACGACGTCTGGAGCGGCAACCTGTGCTTCGCCGAGCGCGGCGTCGTCCTGGTCGACTGGTCGGAGGCGCGCGTCGGCAACGGCCGGCTCGACGTCGCGCTTGCGCTGCTCGGCATTCGAGCCGAAGGCGGCCGGCCACCCGAGCTGCAGATTCCCGACGAGGCGGGCCTCGCGGCCTATGCCGCAGGGGTCGCCGCGTCGGGCGCGACGGCGCCGCTACCGGACTGGGCGGCGCCCGACGCGACGCTGCGGGAGGGTCAGCGCAGCGACCTCGTCCATGCGCTCCGCTGGGCGGCGAGCACGCTCGGAATCCCGCCGCCGGCCTCCGGCTAGTCTCCGAAGGGTGGACGCGCTCGCCCACTTCACGCCCGAGACGCGCGCGTGGTTCGGGGCCGCGTTCGCCGGCCCGACGCCCGCGCAGGAGCAGGGCTGGCCCGCGATCGCGACCGGCGAGCACGTCCTCATCCAGGCGCCGACCGGCTCCGGGAAGACGCTCGCCGCCTTCCTCCACGGGATCGACCGCCTGAACGCGACGCCAGGCGAGGGCCTGCGGCTCGTCTACGTGTCGCCGCTGAAGGCGCTCAACTACGACATCGAGCGGAACCTCCGCGGCCCGCTGGCGGGGCTCCGCTCGCAGCTTCGTGTCGGCGTCCGCACGGGCGACACGCCTCAGCGGGAGCGCGCCGCGATGCTCCGCGAGCCGCCGGACGTCCTCATCACCACCCCCGAGTCGCTCTTCCTCCTGCTCACCTCGCGCGGGCGGGAGATCCTGGGCGGCGTCCGAACGCTGATCCTCGACGAGGTGCACGCGGTCGCAGGGACGAAGCGCGGTGCGCACCTGGCGCTGTCGGTCGAGCGGCTCGACCGGCTCGTGGCCGAGCCCGTCCAGCGGATCGGCCTCTCCGCGACGCAGCGGCCGCTCGAGGAGATCGGACGCTTCGTCTCCGGCGGGCGGCCCATCCGGCTGGTCGACGCGGGCGTCCGCAAGCAACTCGACCTCGAGGTCGTCGTGCCGCTGGAGGACATGCGCGAGCCCGGGCAGGGCGGCGGCGACGAGACGCGCGGCCCCTCGATCTGGCCGTCGATATACCCGGAGCTGCTCCGGCTGGTCGACGAGCACCGCTCCACGATCGTCTTCGTCAACAACCGCCGGCTCGCGGAACGGCTGGCGCTGAGGCTGAACGAGCTCGCCGAGCGGGAGATCGCCCGCGCCCACCACGGCTCGCTCGCGCGCGAGCAGCGCGTGGAGGTCGAGGAGCTGCTCAAGCTCGGGCGGATCCCCTGCCTCGTCGCCACGTCCTCGCTCGAACTGGGAGTCGACATGGGCGCCGTCGACCTCGTCGTCCAGGTCGAGTCGCCGAAGTCGGTCGCGACGGGCCTCCAACGGGTCGGTCGGGCGGGCCACCGCCTCGGCGACGTCTCGAAGGGCCGGATCTTCCCGAAGTTCCGGGCCGACCTGCTCGAGAGCGCCGTCGTCGCGCAGCGCATGCGGGAGGGCCTGATCGAGGAGACG
>JACVRU010000094.1 GCA_014534295.1 Thermoleophilia bacterium
CGCGGTCGGGGGCGGGATCGAGTACTTCCCGCGGGCGACCGAGGGCGCGCGGCGCTACGCGCGCTGGCTGAACGGGCTGACCACGCCCGAGCTCGCGGCGCGGGACGTCTTCGTCGAGTGCCCGCTGCCACACCCGACGCTGCTCGTCCGGCGCGAGCTCGCCGCATACCGCGACTGCGGCTGGCCGGAGGACTACGACCTCGTCCTGCGGCTCTGGGCAGGCGGTGCGCGCTTCCGCAACGTCGACCGCGTCGTCCTCCGCTGGCGCGACCATCCCGGCCGCCTCTCGCGCACCGACCCGCGCTACGCGCAGGAGGCGTTCGTCCGCTGCAAGCTGCACCACCTGCGGGCGACGCTGCTGCGCGACCGGCCGGGCGCCGTCGTCTGGGGCGCCGGGCCGGTGGGCAAGTCCTTCGGCCGGGCGCTCGGCGACGAGCTGATCGCCTTCGTCGAGGTCGATCCGCGCAAGCTGGGGAAGCGGATCTACGGCGCGCCCGTCGTGCCGATGGAAGAGGCGCCGCGCTTCGGCGAGGCGCTCTGGCTCGGCGCCGTGGCCGGGGAGGAGGCCCGCACGCGGGTCCGCGCGGAGGTCGCGGCGCTCCGCCGCGGCGACCTGGACGGGTTCGTCGCCGTCGCTTGACATAGTTGTGAGTGACTGCTAACTTCCTCGGCCGTGAACACGGAGTCGCTCGCACGCGCTACTGCGCGCCACCCGTGGCGCACGATCGCGGCGTGGATTGGGGCCATCATCGTCGCCGCCGCAGCCGTCGCGGCCTTCCTCGGCGACGGCCTCACGACCGACGTCCACCTGACCAACCGGCCCGAGTCGGAGCGGGGCTTCGAGCTGGTCGGGGAGCACTTCCGAGGGTCCTCGTTCACGACCGAGGTCGCGATCATCCGCCATGACGAGCTGACCGTCCGCGATCCGGCGTTCCAGCAGCGTGTGGAGGAGCTCGCCGCTGCGGCCGCGGCCACGGGAGCGGTCGCGCGCGCCGACCGGCCGCAGGCGTCGCCCCGGGGCGACGCAGTTCTGATCCCGCTCCAGCTCGAGCATCCCGAGGCGACGAACGTCGAACGCCTGATCGAGCTCGTGGGCGCCGAGAACGGCAAGGGCGGCTTCGAGGTCGCGCTGACCGGCTCGTTCACGAGCGACCACGACTTCAACAAGGTCTCGCAGGACGACCTCAAGAACGGCGAGCTGCGCTTCGGGGTGCCGGCGGCGATGTTCGTGCTCGTGCTCGTCTTCGGCGCGCTCGTCGCCTCGGGCCTGCCGCTGCTGCTCGCGCTCGTGTCGATCATCGTCGCGCTCGGCCTGACGGCGCTCGTCTCGGCCGGCTTCGAGCTCTCGGTCTTCGTCGTGAACATGCTGACCGGCATGGGGCTCGCGCTCGGCATCGACTACGCACTGTTCGTCGTCTCGCGGTTCCGCGAGGAGCGCGAGGCGGGGCGCGAGAAGCACGACGCGATCGCCGCGGCCGGGGCGACCGCGAGCCGCGCCGTCCTGTTCAGCGGCAGTGCCTTCGTGCTCGCGATGCTCGGCCTGCTGCTCGTGCAGTCGACGATCATGCGCAGCCTGGCCGCCGGCGCGATCCTCGTCGGCACCGTCTCCGTCGCCGCCGCCGTGACGCTGCTCCCGGCCGTCCTGAGCCTCCTGGGCGACAAGATCAACCGGCTGCGGATCCCGTACTTCGGCCGTTCCCGCGGCGAGAGCCGGATGTGGAGCGCGATCGTGCGGCGCGTCCAGACGCGCCCGGCGGTGAGCCTCGCGCTCGCGGCCGCTGTGCTCCTGGCCGCAGCGGCGCCCGCGCTGACGATGAAGATCGGCGCCGCCGGCATCGCGACGCTGCCGGACCGGCTGACCTCGAAGCAGGGCTATCTGGCGCTCGAGCGCTCCTTCCCCACCGCAGGCGCGATCCCGGCTGAGGTCGTCGTCGCCTCCGGCTCCGCCGAGGCGCGAGCGGCGAGCGAGCGTCTCGCCGTGCGCCTCGACCAGGACCCGGACTTCGGCGCTCCTAACGTCGAGCGGAGCCCGGACGGCGAGGCGTTCCTCGTGCGCGTCCCCGTCGCCGCCGACCCGCTCTCCGACCGGGCGTTCGAGGCGGTGGAGCGGCTCCGCGCCGTCCACGTGCCGGCCGCGTTCGCGGGCACCGGGCTCGAGGCGCTCGTCACCGGCACGACCGCCCAGAACATCGACTACTTCGACGTGATGCGGCACTGGCTGCCGATCGTGCTCGCCTTCGTGCTCGGGCTCAGCTTCCTGCTGCTGACGCTGGCCTTCCGCTCGATCGTCGTCGCGGCGACCGCGATCGTCCTCAACCTCCTCTCGGTGGGCGCCGCCTACGGCCTGGTCGTCGCGGTCTTCCAGCACGGAATCGGCGCCGGGCTGCTCGGCTTCCAGCAGGCCGACACGATCGAGGCGTGGGTGCCGCTGTTCCTCTTCGCCGTCCTCTTCGGGCTCTCGATGGACTACCAGGTGTTCCTGCTCTCGCGGATCCGCGAGCGCTTCGCGGCCACCGGCGACACGAGCGACGCGATCGCTTTCGGCATCGGCTCGACCGCGCGCATCATCACGGGGGCCGCGCTGATCATCGTCGCCGTCTTCTCCGGCTTCGCCGCGGGAGACCTCGTCATGTTCCAGCAGATGGGCTTCGGGATCGCCGTCGCGCTCTTGATCGACGCGACGATCGTGCGCTCGGTGCTCGTGCCGGCGGTGATGCAGCTGCTCGGCAAGTGGAACTGGTACCTGCCGCGCTGGCTGGAGTGGCTTCCCCACGTCGAGGTCGAGGGGCCGCATACTGTGTTGCAGGATGGGGGGCCGGTAGGCTCCAACCCTGCTCGAGCTAACGCCTGATCAGCTCCTGTCGACCACGCGCGCCGTTCGCCGCCGGCTCGACCTGACGCGGCCCGTCGAGCGCGGACTGCTGGAGGAGTGCCTGCGGCTCGCCCAGCAGGCGCCGACGGCCGGCTTCGCGCAGAACTGGCACTTCGTCGTCGTCGAGGACGCGGAGCTCCGCGCCGGCCTTGGCGAGCTCTGGCGGCGGAGCGGGGAGCGCTACCTCGAGCACCGGCCGCCCGCTGGCAACCCGCTCGCCGAGCGGATCGTCGCCTCCGTGCGCCACCTGCTCGACCACATCCACGAGGTCCCCGTGCACCTGATCCCCTGCGTCGAGGGCCGGACCGACGGGATGGAGGGCTGGCAGCAGGCCTCCCGGTGGGGGTCCGTGATCCCGGCCGCGTGGAGCTTCATGCTCGCCGCCCGGGCCCGCGGCCTCGGGACGGCGTGGACGACCTTCCACCTCGCCTACGAGCGCGAGGCCGCCGAGCTGCTCGGGATCCCTCACGACGAGGTGATGCAGGCGGCCCTGATCCCCGTGGCGCACACGATCGGCACGGACTTCAAGCCGGGCCGGCGCCGGCCGCTGGAGACGATCGTGCACTGGGACCGCTGGTGAGGCGTCGCCTCTTCGTCGCCCTCCAGCTCGTCGCCCTCGCCGTGCTGGTCGCGGCGCTCGCCTGGGCGGTCCGCGACGTCTGGCCCGAGGCCGGCCCGAGGCTCGCCCGCGCCGACCCAGTGGAGCTCTCCCTCGCGCTCGCGGTGCTCGCGGCCTACTACCTCGTCTTCGTGCTCGGCTGGATGTGGATCCTCGCCACGATGGGGATCCGCGTCCCGTACAGCGTCGCGCTCCAGGCGGAGATGCTCTCGATGCTGGCGAAGTACGTGCCCGGCGGAGTGTGGACGCCCGCGGCGCGCGTCGTCGCGATGAGGCGCTTCGGGATCAGGGACACGCCGGTGCTGATCGCCTCGATCCTGCTCGAGGCCGGCCTGTCGGCGGTGGCCGGGGTGCTCGTCTTCCTCGCCAGCCTGCCGTTCCTCGGCGTCCCCGTCGGAGCCCCGGTCGGCCCGCTCGTCGCGTTCGGCGTCCTCGTCACCGTCCTGCTGCACCCGCGGATCTTCGCCTGGCTCGCCCGCAAGGTCCTGCGCCCGTTCGGCGCGGCCGACGTGCCGCCGCTGCCGTGGTCGCGGGCGCTCGGGATCCTCGCCTTCTACCTGGTCACGTGGCCGATCGGCGGCTTCGCCCTCTTCTTCCTGCTCCGGGCCGTCGGCGGCGACCCCGAGCTCGCGTCGGTGCCCTTCCTCGGCGGCGCGGCGGCAGTCGGGGCGATCGTCGCGGTGCTCGCCGTCTTCGCCCCCTCCGGCCTCGGCGTCCGGGAGGGTGCGATGTACGGCCTCATCCTCGCCGTCGCCTCGGAGGGGGTCGCGCTCGGGGCGACGATCATGAACCGGCTGGCGATCACGGTCGTCGAGGCGCTGCTGCTCCTCGCCGGGGCGATCGCGTGGCGGGGCCGGCTCTGGTCGCGCGAGGCCCTAGCCCAGTCAGGGCGCTAGACGCACGGGCACCTGGATGTTGTGCTGTTCGGAGCCGTCCGCGGCCGAGATCGTGTACGCCTCGACCGTCCCGGGCCCGGTCGCCGAGAACGGGAGCTCCACCGCGAAGGTGCCGCGTCCCGGCGCGCCCTCGCTCGCGGTCACGACCTCGTCGCCCAGCATCTCCCCGTCCGGCCCGATCAGCCGCACCTGGAGCGTGGCCTCGAACACGCTCGCCGTGCCGCTCACCCGCACCGGGCTCGTGACCGTCTGGCCGAGCGCGGGCCGCTCGACCAGGATCAGCGGCGTCAGATCGGGGAAGTCGTCCCGGGTCAGCGGTTCGTCGACGAGGACTCCCTCGCCGCCGAGCGCCTCGACGGGCTCGCCCTCGAGCTCGAGCACGACGCGGTCGACGGTCGAGAACTGGGTCAACGTGAAGACGAGCTGGGCGAGGCGCGAGAGCATCGAGAGCGAGCCCCCGCCGGACTCGAACTCGCGCGAGAGGTCGACGGTCGCGGTGCCGCCGGCCACCTCCAGCCCGAGCAGAGTCGTCCCCTCGGGCACGCTGGAGCTCACGCCCAGCGCGCGCTCCGCCTCGGTCGGCCCGGCGAGGAGCGCCTCGACCGCCGCCGTCCCGACCGCCGCCGTCTGCGGGAGCTCGCGGTGCGCCGGTGTCACGGTCTCGCCGCGCATGAAGTAGACGACGATCGCGGTCGTGGTCTCCTCCGGCGCCGTCGTCGCGGTCTCGGGCGGCTCCGGCTCGGTGGGGGAGGCGGTCTCGGAGGAGCCGCACGCGGCGAGGGAGAGAACGAGCGCGAGGGGGAGCCCGAGGCGGCGCAAGACTAGTCTTTCCCCATCGTACGCTCGCTCCCTTGGGCCTGGTACACCGACGCCGAGCGGCTGCGCCTCGAGCGGAAGCGGATCTTCGCGGCCTCGTGGCAGTACGCCGGCCTCCTCCCCGAGCCGGGCGCGTACGCGGCCACCCGGGCCGGCCACGTCCCCGTCGTCGTCACGCGGGACGGCGAGGGCACGCTCCGCGCCTTCGTGAACGTCTGCCGCCACCGCGGGCATCCGGTCGCGACCGGGGCCGGCCGGCGCGAGGCGCTCCAGTGCCCGTACCACGGGTGGACCTACGGGCTCGACGGGGAGCTCCGGGCCGCGCCGCGCTCGCGGGAGCCCGGCTTCGACGCGGAAGGGATCGCGCTGCGGCCCGTCTCCGTCGACGCTTGGGGGCCGCTCGTCTTCGTCAACCCGGACCTCGACGCTCCGCCGCTCGCGAGCGCGCTCGGAAGGCTGCCGGAGCTCGTCGACCTCGACGGCCTCGAGTTCCGCTTCCGGGACGAGTTCGACCTCGCCGCGAACTGGAAGGTCGTCTGCGAGAACTACCTCGAGTGCTACCACTGCCCGGTCGCGCACGCCGGGTTCTCGCGGCTCGTCGACGTCTCGCCCGAGGCCTACCGGCTCGACGCCGAGGGGCTCGTGCTGAGCCAGTTCGGGCCAGAGCGGGAGACGGGTGCCGTCGGGAGCTTCCATTTCCTCTGGCCGAACCTGACGCTCAACCTCTGGCCGGGGGAGCCGAACCTCTCGATCGGCCCGGTCCTGCCCGTCGAGCCCGGGCGCACGGCCCGCTTTCTCGACTACTTCTTCGCGCCGGGAGCGGACGAGGCCTGGGTGGCGGAGCTGCTCGAGCTCGACGCGGAGGTCGGACGCGAGGATCGGGCCCTCGTGGAGGCTGTGCAGGAAGGCGTGGCGACGGGGCTGCTCGAGCACGGGCGCCTCCTGCCCGAGAGCGAGCGGCTCGTGGCCCGGTTCCAGGAGCTGGTCGCCTCGGCTACTGGTTCCAGCGATCCGCCGTAGATTTCTTGTGGCGGGAGCTCTTGGCGCGGGTCGAGGTGACGTCGGGCGGCGTGCTCGCGTCGTGCAGCTCGTGGTCGGTCGGCGTCATCAGTCCCTGGCTCCGTCGCGCGGAGAAGTCCTTGCCGAAGCGCGCCATCCGGCGGAAGAAGCGGTTCATGCGGAGCCTCTACCCGCGGGCTGCGTTTGTATTCCGGTGCGATGAGGCGCTTCCGGAACCGGGCCGAGGCGGGCCGCGCGCTCGCCGCGGAGCTCGGCGCCTATGCCGGCCGCGACGACGTGCTCGTGCTCGGGCTGCCGCGCGGAGGCGTCCCCGTCGCCGCGCAGGTGGCGCTTGCGCTCGGCGCGCCGCTGGACGTTTTCCTCGTGCGGAAGCTCGGTGTCCCGGGCCGCGAGGAGCTCGCGTTCGGGGCGATCGCCTCGGGAGGCGCGCGCGTCCTCAACCGCGACGTCGTCGCGACGCTCGGGATCGACCCGGAGACGGTCGAGAAGGTGGTCGCCCGCGAGCGGGCCGAGCTCGAGCGCCGGGCCGCGGCGTACCGCGGGACGGCCGAGCCGCCGGACGTGGGCGGGCGCGTCGTGATCCTCGTCGACGACGGGCTCGCGACCGGCGCGAGCATGCGCGCCGCCGTCGAGGCGGTCCGCGAGCTGGGGCCGTCGCGCGTCGTCGTCGCGGTCCCCGCGGCGGCACCGCAGACGTGCGAGGAGCTCGCTCCGGCGGTGGACGAGGTCGTCTGCCTGCTGACGCCCGAGCCGTTCTTCGCCGTCGGCATGTGGTACCAGGACTTCTCCGAGACGACGGACGACGAGGTCCGTGCACTCCTCGATGGCTGAGGTGAAGCTCGAGCTCGCGGGTGCCCCTGCCGGAGCGACCCTCACCGAGCCGGGCGGGTCGCGCGGCCTCGTCCTCTTCGCCCACGGCAGCGGCTCGAGCCGCTTCAGCCCGCGGAACCGCGCCGTGGCGGAGGTGTTCCACGCGGCCGGCTTCGGGACGCTCCTGATCGACCTGCTGCCGGAGGAGGGCCTGGCCGACCGCCGCTTCGACATCGAGCTACTCGGCGGGCGCGTCGCCGCCGCGGTCGACGGGGCTTAGCAGCGCGGCCGGCCGCTCGGGCTTTTGGGCGCGAGCACCGGCGCCGCGGCCGCCCTCGTCGCGGCCGCCGAGCGGCCGGGGCCCGTGCGCGCCGTC
>JACVRU010000085.1 GCA_014534295.1 Thermoleophilia bacterium
GGCGGGATAGCGCCCCGCAGCGCTAAACCCCGGGCCCGGGCACGGTGCGGGTGACCCGCGCGCCCCGTTCGGGCGACTCCGCCAAGTCGCGGGGGGTAACCCTGGGTGCCCCCGCGAGCCCCCTCCTTCGCTGCCTGCCGCTGTGCCGGGCTCTGAGTTGGCCTCTCGCCGGGCCGAGCCCGGCTTCGGCCACGTGGCTGCCTCCCGGTGTGCCTGCGCCTGAGTCCTCCGGGGGCCTGAGCGCGCGGCGCTGCGCGCCGAGCGCTCAGGCCAGGAGCGCCGGGCCAGGGAGCGGCGCCTCGCGACGGCCGGGATGCGCGGCTTCGCCGCATCGATCCCGGCCGTCCGAGAGCTTCCCGCAGGGGACTCAGACGTGTGCCGGCAGGCGATGTATGGCTTCCTGTCCGCCTGACATCATCCGGCCATGCGGGGTCGCGGCTCGTTTTGGCTTTGATCTTCGTTGGCCTTGTCTTTGAGGCGCTCGCCGCCGCGCTCATTTGCTCTGGCGCTTGTCAATCCGGTCGAGCGGGCGTCGGTCGCGGGTCAGGCCGGGAGCGTGGAGTGCCTCCTCACGTGCTTCGCGCTCGCCGATCCGAAGCCGTTTGGACGGAGCGACCAGCAGCTCCTCGTGGCCGGACTCGTCCTCGCAGTCGCGGGAGGAACCGCCCTCGCGGTGGCGGCTCGCCGTCGCTAAATCGAGCGAAGCACCGTGGCCATGGAAGGAGGTCGACCGGCGGTACCCTTCTGCGCGTGAGGCGGTACCACGTCACCACCTTCGGCTGCCAGATGAACGCTCACGACTCCGAGCGGATCAAGGGCCTGCTCGAGGAGCTCGGACTGGGGGAGGCGGCCACCGAGGAGGAGGCCGACGTCCTCGTCTTCAACACCTGCACGATCCGCGAGAAGCCCGACACGCGCCTCGCTGCCCACCTCGGCAACGCCAGGGCGCTGAAGGAGCGGGACGGCGAGCGCGTGATCGCGGTCGGCGGCTGCTACGCGGAGGCGCAGCGGGAGCGGATCTTCGAGCTCTACCCGTTCGTCGACGTCGCCTTCGGGCCCGGCTCGATCTCCCACCTCGCCGACTGGCTCGGTGCCGGCGGGATCGGCGTCGACCGCGGCCGTTTCGGCACCGGCGAGGAGCGGTCGTTCGCCGCCGAGCTCCCGCTGCACCGCGAGCGCCGCTTCCAGGCGTGGGTCCAGATCTCGATGGGCTGCAACTCCGTCTGCTCCTATTGCATCGTCCCGAAGGTGCGGGGCCGGGAGGTGAGTCGCCGCCCCGGCGAGATCCTGGCCGAGATCGAGCGGCTGGCCGCCGCCGGCGTCACGGAGGTGACGCTGCTCGGCCAGAACGTCAACTCCTACGGACGCGACGTCGGCAGCGGCTTCGCGGAACTCCTGCGCGCGGTCGACGCAGTCGAGGGCGTCGAGCGGATCCGGTTCACGAGCCCACACCCGAAGGACTTCCGCGAGCCGGTGATCCAGGCGATGGCCGAGTGCGCCGCGGTCTGCGAGCACGCGCACCTGCCGCTCCAGTCCGGGTCGAGCCGCATCCTCAAGACCATGCGCCGTACCTACTCGCGCGAGCGGTTCGTCGCGCTCGCCGAGCGGATGCGGGCCGCCGTGCCCGACCTTGCCCTGACGACCGACCTGATCGTCGGCTTCCCGGGCGAGACCGAGGAGGACTTCCGCGAAACGCTCGAGGCCGTCGAGGAGGTCGGCTTCGACGGGGCCTTCACGTTCGTCTACAGCCCACGGCACGGCACCGAGGCCGCGACGCTGGCCGGCCAGGTGCCGGGAGAGGTCAAGCGCGAGCGCATCGAGCGTGTCGTCGAGGTCGTCCAGCGGGTCGCCCGGGAGCGAAACGCGGCCCGCGTCGGACTGGTCGAGGAGGTGCTCGTGGAGGGTCCGAGCCGCACCGATCCGAGCCTCCTGCGCGGCCGCACCCGCCGCAACACGACCGTGAACTTCTCCGGCTCCGCCGTGCCCGGCGAACTCGTCGGCGTGAGGATCACCGATGCGACCTCGACGACCCTCCGGGGCGAACAGCCCGTCGCAGCCGCCGCGTGAGCGTCGGCACCCGGGAGCTCGTCTGGGACGGCTGCGTCAACGTGCGCGACCTCGGCGGCCTCCCGACCGGGGACGGCGGGACGACCCGCTTCGAGCGCGTCGTCCGCGCCGACAGCGTCCGGCAGCTCACCGACGCGGGCTGGGAGGCGCTCGCAGACTACGGCGTCCGCCGCATCGTCGACCTCCGCTGGCACGACGAGCTGGCCGAGGATCCGCGGCGTGACCTCGAGGTCGAAGTCGTCCACGTCCCCGTCTTCCCGGATCTCGGCGACCCCGCTTGGGAGGCGGCGGAGGCCAACCTGGGCGACCGGGGCCGCGAGTACGCGTGGCTCCTGGACACGGGTGCCGACCGGTTCGCGCGGGCAGTCGGCTCGGTCGCCGAGGCGCCGGAGGGACCCGTTGTCGTCCACTGCGCCGCCGGCAAGGATCGCACGGGGCTCGTCGTCGCCCTCCTGCTGCGCCTCGCCGGCGTCCCGCACGAAGCGATCGTCGAGGACTACATCCTCAGCGGACGCAACCTCGAGCACCTGATCGCGCCCTGGGTCGAGGCCGCGCCGGACCCGAAGGAGCGTGAGCGGCGCCTCTACCTCGGGCTGACGCCGCCGTCGGCCATCGAGCACGCGGTCGAGGAGATCGAGCGGAGGCACGGCTCGGTGGACGAATACCTGCGCTCCAGCGGAGCATCGTCCGAGACGCTCGCGCGGGCCCGCGAGCGCCTGCTTGGCTGAGCCGCTCGTCATCGGCATCTTCGGGCCGACCGCGTCCGGCAAGAGCGACGTCGCGGAGGCGATCGCGGACCGGATCCCCGCGGAGCTCGTCTCCGCCGACTCGATGCAGGTCTACCGGGGGCTGCCGATCCTCACGAACCAGCCGCAGCGACCGACGCGGCTCGTGGCGATCTGGCCGCTCGAGCAGGAGGCCTCTGTCGGCGCCTACCAGCCGCTCGCCCACGCTGCGATCGACGAGATTCTCGGGTCCGGGAGGACGCCCGTGGTCGTCGGCGGTACCGGCCTCTACCTGCGGGCGGCGCTGACCCGCCTGCGGCTGCCGCCGCCGCCGGGCCCGGGAGTTCGAAAGCGCTGGGAGCAGTTCTACGACGACCACGGGCCCGTGCACGCGCACGGGCGGCTCCAGGCGCTCGACCCGGAGGCCGCGGCCGCCGTCCACCCCAATGACCGCCGCCGGGTCGTCCGCGCTCTGGAGCTCGCAGAGGCGGGGGAGTCGCTTGCCGGCGACAGGCTCTGGCAGGAGGACTACCGGCATCCGACCATTCTCTTCGGGCTGGAGGTGCCGCCTGACGAGCTCGAGCTGAGGATCGAGGAGCGGACGCGGGCGATGTTCGACGCCGGCGTGGAGGAGGAGGTGCGGGCGGCCCTGGCCGGCCCTGTCTCGACGACGGCCCGCCGGGCGCTCGGGCTCGACGCGGTCGCCGAGCTGCCGCGTGAGAAGGCGATCGCCGCGCTCGTCGTCCGCACGCGGCGCTACGCCGCGTACCAGCGGAAGTGGCTGCGGCGCTCGCCCGGCGTGGTTAGCGTTCGCGCGAACCGGTCCGCGGCGGAGGTCGCCGATGAGATTCTCGAAGTGGCACGCGCTCGGGAACGCGTACCTCGTCGTCGAGGATGACGACCTCACGCCCGAGCGGGCGCGAGAGCTGTGCGATCCCGAGGCGGGGATCGGCTCCGACGGAGTCCTCGAGGTGATCGCCGTCGACGGCACCCACGCCGAGCTGCGCGTCTGGAACCCGGACGGCTCGACGGCGGAGCTCTCCGGCAACGGCGCGCGGATCGCCGCCCGGTGGCTGGCCGAGCGCGCCGGCACGCAGGAGGTCTCCCTGCGCGTCGGGACCCGCGACGTGGCCGCGAGGCTCCTCGACGGCGAGCAGGTGCGGCTCGAGGTCGGGCCGGTCGAGGTCGGCGAGCTGGAGACGCTCGAGGTCGGCGCCGGGCTCGTCGAGGTGACGCCCGTCTCGGTCGGGAATCCGCACGCCGTCGTCCGGGCCGAGCCCGAGCGGGACCTGCTCCTGCGGCTCGGGCCCGAGCTCGAGACGCATGAGCGCTTCCCGGGGCGCACGAACGTCCAGCTGGTCAGAGTCGACGGCGCCCAGGACCTCACGGTCCGTGTCTGGGAGCGCGGGGTGGGGGAGACACACGCGTCGGGGACGAGCGCAGTCGCGGCCGCGGCGGCGGCGGTCGCCAACCGGTGGGCCGAGAGCCCCGTGACTGTGCACATGCCGGGCGGCGACCTGCTCGTCGAGCTCGACGCCGAGAACCGGGCGGCGCTGACGGGCCCGGTCGCGTACGTGTACTCGGGCGAGCTCGGCGCCTAGACCGCGATCTCGAACTCGCGCAGCACGTCGTTGAGGCTGGTCTTCAGGTCGGTCGACGCGCTGCGCTCGCCGACGATCAGCGCGCAGGCGAGCTGGAACGTCCCCGCGGCGAACTCCTTCGAACGCGCCCCGGGCAGGACGACCGCGCCGGGCGGCACCTCGCCGCGGTACTCGACCAGCTTCGGGCCGGTGACGTCGATCACCGGCACGGAGGCGGAGAGGACGACGTTGGGGCCGATCACCGCGCGCTCGCCGACGACCACTCCCTCGACGACCACCGCCCGAGAGCCGACGAAGGCTCCGTCCTCCACGATCACCGGGCGCGCCTGGGGCGGCTCGAGGACGCCGCCGATCCCGACTCCGCCGGCCAGGTGGACGTCGGCGCCGATCTGCGCGCAGGAGCCGACTGTCGCCCACGTGTCGACCATCGTCCGGGGCCCGACCCAGGCGCCGATGTTGACGTAGCTCGGCATGAGGACGACGCCCTCGGACAGGAACGAGCCGTAGCGCGCGACCGCCGGCGGCACGACCCGTACGCCGTCCTCCGGGCGGACCCGCTTCAACGGGACCTTGTCGAGGTACGAGTAGGGGCCGACCTCGAGCGGCTCGACCTTTCGGACGCGGAAGTACTCGAGGATCGCCTCCTTCGCCTCCGTGTCGACGAACCACTCGCCGCCGCGCTTCTCCGCGACGCGGCGCTCGCCGCGGTCGAGCGCGTCGACGATCGCCTCGACGTCCAGCTACGACACCTCCTCGAGAATCGCAGCCGCCCGCTCGCACTCTTCCAGGCTCGGCACGAGCGCGAAGCGGACGTAGCCCTCGCCGGCGGCGCCCAGGTACGCGCCCGGGGCGACGACGACGCCGTGCTCGAGCAAGCGGGCCGCGAACGACTCGGACGTCTCGCTCCCGGGCACGGCAACCCAGAGGTACATCGTCGCCGCGCTCCCGGCGATGCGGAGGCCGCGGCGCTCGAGCGCGCCGCCGACGACCTCCCGTTTCCGCCGGTAGCGTGCGCGCGTCTGCTCGACGTGCGCCTCGTCGCCCCAGGCTGCGATCGACGCGCGCTGGACGAACTCCTGCGGGGCGGTGCCGACGGTCGGCCGGAAGGCGCGCAGGGCGGCGATCAGCTGCGGGTCGCCGGCGGCGAAGCCGGAGCGGTAGCCGGTCATGGACGACCGCTTGCTGAGCGTGTTGAAGACGAGCACGTTCGTCAGCTCGGGCAGCTGGAGCGCGGAGGGGGGAGGCGACTCGAACCAGAGCTCGCTGTACGCCTCGTCGGAGGCCAGCAGGAAGCCGTGGCGCCGCGCGAGCTGGGCGAGCCGCTCGTAGAAGGCAAGCGGCGCCACGGCGGCGGTCGGGTTGTTGGGGTAGTTGACCCAGAAGACGGCGAGCCGGTCCCAGGCGTCGAAGGCGTCGAGGTCGGGGAGGAAGCCGTTCGCCTCGAGCAGCGGCACGGCGACGACCTCCCCGCCGGCGAAGAGCGCGCCCCGCTCGTAGACCGGATAGCCCGGGTCGGGCACCGCCACGAGCCGCCGGCCGCCGAGGACCGCCTGGGCGAGGCCGAAGATCGCCTCCTTGCTCCCGAGCGTCGGGATGATCTCCGTCTCCGGGTCGAGAGCGACGCCGAAGCGGCGGCCGGCCCAGTCGGCGATCGCTTTCCGGAGCTCGGGCAGCCCCTGGGCGAGGGGGTAGCGGGACGTGTCCCCGAGCGCCGCCGCGAGCGCGTCGCGGACGAGCTGCGGCGTCGGCTCGCGCGGTTCCCCGACGCCGAAGTCGATCAGCTCGACCCCGCGGGCCGCGGCCTCGCGCTTCGCCTCCTCGAGCCGCACGAACGGGTACGCCGCGAGCGAGGAGAGGAGCGGGGAGACGGGCGCCGTCATGCGCCGAGGAAACGCTGGAGCGTCTCGTAGGTGGAGACGAGCGCGGCGATCTCGATCTGCTCGTCGCGCTTGTGTGCGAAGCGCGTCGCACCGGGGCCGTAGTTGACCGCGTCCACGCCGCGGATGCTGAACTCGGCCACCGGCGTCCACGCCTGCTTCGGCGCCACGCCGAGGTCGCCTGCGCGTCGGAGGCGCTCGACCAGCGGCGTGTCGACGACGACGCGGGCCGAGGGCGAGTTCGCGAGCTCCTCGATCCGCCCGTGCTCACCCACGAGCTCGCGGACGAGCCGCTCGGCGTCCTCGGGCGAACGGTCGGGAGCGTAGCGGAAGGAGAGGGTGACGTCGACGCGGTCCGGGATCACGTTCGTCGCCACTCCGCCGTGGATCTGCGTCGGGCTGACGACCTCGACGTACTCGAGCCCCGAGAGCTGCACCCGCCTCGGCTCCGCCGCGAGGATCGGCTCCAGCCCGACGACGGCGGTGCCGATCGCATTCGCCGCCAGCCAGGGGCGGGCGGAGTGGCCGGCGACCCCGTCGTAGACGACGAGTGCCCGCAGGTGGCCCAAGCAGCCCGCGTGGAGGAGGCCGTCCGTCGGCTCGAGGACGACGGCAAGGTCGGCGCGCGCGACGTCCTCGACCGTGTCGAACAGCTCGGGCAGGGGGCTCTCCTCCATCGAGAGCTCCTCCTTGCCGAAGAGAACGAGCCCGACGTCGACGGCCAGCTCGGGCCGCTCGTCGCCGATCCAGCGCGCGAGCTCGAGCATCACGGCGCAGCCGCCCTTCATGTCGCTCGCGCCGAGCCCGTGGACGGCGCCGCCCTCGATTCGGCCGGGCAGGTTGTCCTGCGCGGGGACGGTGTCGAGGTGGCCGGTGAGGACGACGAGCGGCCTCCCCGTCCGCGGCAGTGCGAAGTAGAGGCAGTCCTCCCGGCGGTGGAGCAGCTCGAAGGGCTCGGGCACCAGCCCGGCGACGTGCGCGAGGATGGGCGCCTCCTGCCGGCTCTCGGACGGGATGTCCACGAGCTCGAGCGTCCGCCCGGCGAGCAGCTGCGCGAGTTCGTCGTCTCGGGGGCTGGGCATCGAGCGCGATCGTATCGCCGGGCATAATCCACCCGTGACCCATCGCCAGCCCGATCCCGCTCCCGGCGCGGAGCCGGAGCGCGGATTCGTCGTGGCGGTCCTCCGCCGGGGAGTCGACGGGTCCGAGGAGCTCGCGGAGCTCAACGAGCTCGCGCGGACCGCCGGCGTCGAGCCGGTGGCCGAGCTCGTGCAGCAGCGGGGGCAGCCCGACCCGCGGACGTACGTAGGGAAGGGCAAGCTCGCCGAGCTGAAGGAGGCGTACACCGCGTCGGGCGCGGAGGTGCTGATCGTCGACGACGAGCTCTCCCCGACGCAGCAGCTGACGCTCGAGAACGGCCTCCAGGCGCGCGTGGTCGACCGGACGCAGCTGATCCTCGACATCTTCGCGCAGCACGCGCGCAGCGCCGAAGGGAAGCTCCAGGTCGAGCTGGCGCAGCTCGAGTACAACCTGCCGCGTATGCGGGGGCTGTGGCAGCATCTCGAGCGCCTCGGAGGCGGTGTCGGCACGAGGGGCCCCGGCGAGTCGCAGCTCGAGACCGACCGGCGGCTCGCACGACGCCGCGTCTCGCTCCTGCGACGCCGCCTGGGAGAGCTGCGCGGCCAGCGCGAGACGCGCCGGAAGGAGCGGCGGCGCACGGCGGCGCCGACGGTCGCCCTCGCCGGCTACACGAACGTCGGGAAGTCGACGCTCCTGAATGCGCTGACCGGCGCCGACGTCTCGGTACGAGACCGGCTGTTCGAGACGCTCGACCCGACCACACGCGGCTTCGACCACGAAGGCCGGCGCTA
>JACVRU010000123.1 GCA_014534295.1 Thermoleophilia bacterium
CGCGAGCTGTCGATGACCTTCGCCGGCGTCGACCCGATCCACGACCCGATCCCCGTCCGGCCTGGCGCGCACTTCCACATGGGCGGCGTCGACACGGACGTCTGGGGGCGGACGAACCTGGAGGGCCTCTACGCCGCCGGCGAGGTCGCCTGCGTCTCGACGCACGGCGCCAACCGCCTGGGCGGCAACGCGCTCATGGAAACGATCACCTTCGGCAAGCGCGCGGGCGCCCACGCGGCGGACTGGGCGCTGACACACACGACCGTCGCCGTGCCGCCGGGCGCCGTCTCCGACGCCGAGCGGGACCTGAAGGAGCTGCTTGGCCGGACCGACGGCGAGCGCCCCTGGAAGATCAGGGACGAGCTCGCCCGCACGATGCACGAGAACTTCGGCGTCTTCCGCCGCGAGGACCAGATGCTGCGCCAGGGCGAGGTCGTCGAGAGCCTGCGCGAGCGCTACGAGCGGGTGGTCGTCGACGACAAGGGCAGCGTCTTCAACACCGACCTGACGCAGGCGCTGGAGCTCGACTTCCTGCTCGACCTCGCCCGCTGCATGGTCGTGGCCGGGATCGCCCGGAGGGAGAGCCGGGGCGCGCACGCCCGCCCCTACGACTACCCCGACCGCGACGACGAGAACTACATGAGGCACACGCTGGTCGACCTCGACGCCGACGGTGAGCCCCGCCTCGATTGGAAGCCCGTCACGGTCACGAAATGGGAGCCCATGGAGCGGAAGTACTGATGCGCGGCGCGATCGCCGTCGTCGGCGCGCTGCTGCTCCTCGCGGGCTGCGGCGCGAGCGGCACGCTCTCCGCCCGGCAGTCGGTCGAGCGGGCGCAGGAGCGGACGGCCGCGTTCGGCACGTTCCGCTTCTCCGTGGCGGGCGGCGCGCAGGGCGCGACCTTCGCCGGGACCGGCGCGGTCGACGCCCGGGCCGGCCGCTCGCATCTCTCCGTCGAGGCCGGCGCCCACGGCGAGGCCGAGCTGATCGTCGACGGCTCGATCCTCTACGCGCGGCTCGGCGGGGAGCGCTGGCTCTCGGCCGACCTGCGGGGGCTCGGCTCGCTCCTATCGGGCCGGCTCGTCGAGTTGACCGAGCTCGCGGAGCAGGGCCCGAAGAGCCTGCTGGACCGGCTGCGCTCGGTCGGCGAGGTCGAGGAGCTCGGCGAGGAGCAGGTGCGAGGCGTGCAGACGACCCGCTACCGCGCGACCGTCGAGGAGCGCGGCGAGCGCGCCACGGTGCTCGACGCGTGGGTCGACGGCGACGGCCTCGTTCGCCGTCTGCGAGCGGCCGAGCTCACGGTCGAGCTCTACGACTTCGGCGCGGAGGTGCGCGTCGTACCGCCGCCGGCGAGCCGCGTGGTCGACGTCGCCGAGCTGCTCGGAGGCGGCGCCTAGTGCAGGTCGCGCTCAAGATCTGGCGCTACGACGGCGAGACCGGCGAGCGGCGCCTCCAGGACTACGAGCTCGACGCGCCCGAGTGGGCGACGCTCCTCGACGTCCTCGACCTGATCAAGGACCAGGTCGACGGCTCGCTGGCCTACCGCAAGAGCTGCCGGATGATGATCTGCGGCTCCTGCGGGATGCGGATGGACGGCGCGGCGGTGCTCGCCTGCAAGATGCGGATGGCGGAGGTCGTCGACGCCGGCCGCGTCCCGGTCATCTCCCCGATGGGGAACCTCCCGGTCGTCAAGGACCTCGTCGTCGACATGGAGCCTTTCTGGGCGAAGATGCGGGCGATGCAGCCGTGGCTGCGGCCGGGCTACAACGAGGCCGACGAGGAGCGCGAGTTCCTCGTCTCGCAGGAGCAGATGAACGTCATCCACAAGGAGGCGCTCTGCATCAACTGCGGGTGCTGCGTCTCGGAGTGCAACTCGATGGAGTCCGACCCGGACTTCCTCGGCCCCGCGGCGCTCGCGAAGGGGATGCGGTTCGTGGGGGACGCCCGGGACGCGGCCACCGTCGAGCGGCTCGAGGCGTACAACTCCGAGCACGGGATCTGGGACTGCACGCGCTGCTACTTCTGCCAGGAGCGCTGCCCGAAGGGCGTCGACCCGCGTGACGCGATCGCGAAGCTCGGAGCCGAGTCGATCCGCCACGGTGTCGACCGCGACATGGGCGCGAAGCATGCGAAGTGGTTCGTCCAGTCGGCCAAGACGACGGGCTGGCTCCGCGAGGAGGAGCTGATCCCGAAGACCCAGGGCTGGGTGTCCACGGTCAAGCAGGTGCAGTTCGCGATGAGCCTGATGCGCAAGGGCAAGGCGCGCCCGCTGCCCATCCCGCACGTCGCCGAGGGCGTAGAGGAGGCGCGCGCGCTCTACGACCTCGTCAAGGAGCAGGGGCGCGACGGCGCGCTCGGGATCGTCCAGGGCGAGCACGCGCTCGCCCGGATCGAGTTCACGGAGGAGGGCGGCGCGCGGCGGGCCGCTCCCGAGATCGAGCCCGGCGTCGAGCCGCCGCCCGCGGAGGGCTGATGGACCAGAACGGATTCCCGGAGAAGGTCGCCTACTACACCGGCTGTCTCGCCACGCTGTCGGCCAAGGAGCTCGACTCGTCCACTCGGTCGCTGGCGGTGCGGCTGGGGCTCGAGCTCGAGACGCTGGAGGCGGTCACCTGCTGCGGCGCGGGCGACATCCACGAGGCCGAGCCGGACTACTACCTGCACCTGAACGCGCGGATCCTCGCCTACGCCGAGGCGACGGGAGCGGAGACGCTGATGACGATCTGCAACGTCTGCACGCTCAACCTCCGCCAGGCCAACTGGCAGCTGAAGATCGACGACCAGCTCCGGGCGCGCGTCAGCCGGAACCTCGAGGCGGTCGGCGTACCGGCCTACTCCGGCGGCGTCGAGGTGCGTCACCTGCTCTGGCTCGTCGCCGAGGGAGAGGGGCACGAGCGGCTCAAGGCCGCGGCGCACCGGGGCCTGAGGGGGCTCCGCGTGGCGCCCTTCTACGGCTGCCAGATCCTGCGGCCCTCGAAGCTGATGGGCTTCGAGGATCCCGACCGGCCCTGGTCGCTCGAGGCGATCATCCAGGCCTGCGGCGGCGAGGCGGTCGACTACCCGGCCAAGATCAAGTGCTGCGGGTTCCCGATCATCGCCGCCCGGGAGGAGACCGCGCTCGGCGAGCTCATCCAGCCGATCGAGCAGGCGATCGAGGCCGGCGCCGACGCGATGGTCACGCCGTGCCCCCTCTGCCACCTGTCCCTCGACGCGTGGCAGCAGAAGCTCGAGGCCGCGACGGGACGCGAGTTCCGGCTCCCGATCCTCCACCTCGCGCAGCTGATCGGCGTGGCCGCGGGCATCGAGGAGTCGGAGCTCAGGTTCAAGCGGCACGTGGTCTCCGTCGACCCCGTGCTCGACAAGCTGGCGACCTGATCGGGCCCGCTCTCGCGGGCGCCGCCGCGGCCGCGCTGGCCTGGGGGTGGTTCGAGGCTGGCTGGGTGCGGCTGCACGAGCTCGTCTGCCCAGTGCCGGGTCTCCCGGAGGAGCTCGCCGGCGTGCGCGTCGCCCACCTCTCCGACTTCCATCTCGGCGTCCCGTCGCGGGGCGAGCGCGCCGCCGCGCACGCGGTCGCCTGGGCCGCCGAGCGGCGTCCGGAGCTCGTCTGCCTCACCGGGGACCTGGTCACGCGTCCGGCGGGCTTGGAGCGGCTTCGCGCTCTGACTGCGCGCGTGCCCGGGGCGTACGCGGTCCTCGGGAACCACGACATCGGCTACGCGAAGGATCCGCTCGTCCGCCGTGCGGACCCGTTCGACGCCGGGCCGGTCACGCTCCTGCGGGACGAGGCCGCGACGGCCGAGATCCGCGGCGTGCGGGTCCAGCTCATCGGCGTCGACCCCCGGTCGTACCTGACCCGAACGGCCCGCCCCGCCGAGCTGGTCGACGACCGCGCTCGCCTGCGGATCCTCCTGTGCCACTTCCCGGCGATCGTCGAGCGGCTGCCCGAGGGGGCTTTCCACCTCGTTCTCGCCGGCCACCTCCATGACGGCCAGATCGCAGTCCCGTACGGCCGCGGGAAGGTCCGCCTCGGCTATCCGCGCGCTCCGTATCCGCACGGACGCTTCCTGCACGCCGGAGCGGCGCTTCACGTCTCGGCCGGTCTCGGCACCAGCCTCCTGCCCATGCGCTTCTTCGCGCGGCCCGAGGCGACCGAGCTGGTGCTACAACCGGCCTGACGTGGCCACGATCTCCGGAGACATCCTCGCCCGCTACGCCGGCGACGCCGCCCGCGAGGTGGCTGGCGTCCGCGGCCCGGCGCGGCGGCGCGCGACGAGGATCACGGAGCAGGACGGCCGCGTGACCGTCGAGCTCCATCTCGCCGTCGAGTGGGGAGCGTC
>JACVRU010000028.1 GCA_014534295.1 Thermoleophilia bacterium
AAGGGCGACCGAGCCCGAAGCCGCGACTCCTCCGGCCGCCTCCCACGCGCGCGGAAGGGCGTCCGCCGCGTCCCGCAGCCCCGGAACGGCCGCCGACACGCCCCGCGACGACGCCCTGCCGGCGCGACCTGCCAGGCCGTTCGCTCATGCGGTGGTGCCCGAGGTGGTCCGGCCGGCCGAGGCGCCGGTCGGGGCGTCGGAGCCCCGACGCGATCCCGGCGGGCGCGCGTGGCCGGCGCCGGCACTCGGGGCGACCCTCGCCGTCCTGGGGGCCGCCTTCGCGGCCGTCCTGGCCCGCCGCAGGCCCCGTCCTATGATGGTCGCCGATGTCGAGCCCGCGGAAGATCCTGGTCGCGGTCGCCTGGCCGTATGCGGCCGGCCCGAGGCACATCGGCCACGTGGCGGGGTTCGGCGTCCCTTCGGACATCTTCGCCCGCTACCACCGGCTCAGGGGCGACGACGTCCTCATGGTCAGCGGGACGGACGAGCACGGCACGCCGGTCATGGTCGCGGCCGACGCGGAAGGACGTTTGCCGCGTGAGACGGCCGACCGCTACAGCGAGCTCATCCGGAGCGATCTCCGCGCGCTTGGGCTCTCCTACGACCTCTTCACGCGCACCACGACGCGCAACCACGCGCGCGTCACCCGCGACGTCTTCCGGACGCTGTACGAGAAGGGCTTCCTCGTCGAGCAGACGCAGCTGGGCGCGTTCTCCCCCACGACGGGGCATACGCTGCCCGACCGCTACATCGAGGGCACCTGCCCGATCTGCGGCTTCCCCGATGCGCGCGGCGACCAGTGCGACAACTGCGGCAACCTGCTCGACCCGGTCGACCTGATCGAGCCCCGCTCGAGGATCGACGGAGCGACACCGGAGTTCAGGGAGACGAAGCACCTCTTCCTCGACCTGCCGGCCTTCGCCGGGCGATTGCACGAGTGGATCGAGCGCCAGCGGCACTGGCGCCCGAACGTCCGCAACTTCTCGCTGCGATACGTCGAGGAGCTGAGGCCGCGTGCGGTCACGCGCGACCTCGACTGGGGCGTTCGCGTGCCGGTCCCCGGCTACGAGGAAGACGAGAACAAGCGCATCTACGTCTGGATCGACGCCGTCGTCGGCTACCTGTCGGCTGCGGTCGAGTGGGCGCATGTGCGCGGCGAGCCAGAAGCCTGGCGGGAGTGGTGGCAGAACCCGGAGGCGCGCCACTACTACTTCATGGGCAAGGACAACATCGTCTTCCACACAGTGATCTGGCCGGCCGAACTGCTCGGCTACGGGGAGGGCGGCGAGCTCGGCGGCGGGCGTTCGCTCGAGCTGCCGCACAACGTCGTCGCCAGCGAGTTCCTGACCCTCGAGGGCCGTCAGTTCTCCACGAGCCGCGACTGGGCGATCTGGGTCGGCGACTTCCTCGACCGCTACGACCCCGACCCGCTCCGCTACTACCTGACGGCGGCGGGGCCAGAGCAGCAGGACGCCGACTTCACGTGGTCGGAGTTCGTCCGGCGGAACAACGACGAGCTGCTCGCCAATTGGGGCAACCTCGTCAACCGGACGCTGACGATCGCCCACCGCCACTTCGGCCGGGTGCCCGAGCCGGAGGAGCTCCGCGAGGAGGACGAGGCGCTCCTCGACACGATCGCGTCCGGCTTCGAGACCGTCGGCGCCGCGATCGAGAACGCCCGCTTCAAGGCCGCGCTGGCCGAAGCGATGCGCCTCTCGTCCGAGGTGAACCAGTACCTCAACGACCAGGCCCCCTGGGCGCTCGTCGAGTCCGACCGTGGCCGGGCGGCCACGGTGCTCAACGTCTGCCTGCGGTGCGTCGACGACCTGAAGACGATCTTCACGCCGTTCCTCCCCTTCACGAGCCAGACTGTCCACGAGCTGCTCGGGCACGAAGGGCACGTCGCCGGCCCGCTCGAGTTCAGGGACGTCGACGAGGACGGGGAGGTTCACACGGTCCTGACGGGGGACTACGCCTCGTGGGTGGGCCGGTGGGCACCCGGCGAGCTTCCGACCGGCCAGGAGCTGCGCGAGCCGCGCCCGCTGTACGCGAAGCTCGACAAGGGTGTCGTCGAGGAGGAACTCGCCCGGATGACCGCGGCGTGATCGACACGCACGCGCACCTCGACCTGTGCGACGACCCCGACGGCGCCGTCGAGCGGGCCCGGCAGGCGGGCGTGACGAGGATCCTGACCGTCGGCACCGGCCCGGCGTCCTGGCCCGCTGCCCTCGAGCTCGCCGCCCGCCACGACGGCGTCGGTGCCATCCTCGGCGTCCATCCGCACGAGGCGGCGTCGGGCCTCGACGGCCTGGCCGACGCGGTCGAAGGCGGGCGGGTCGCCGCCGTCGGCGAGACGGGACTCGACTTCTACCGCGACCGTGCGCCCCGTGATGCCCAGCGCGCCGCTTTCGCGGGCCAGCTCGAGCTCGCCAAGGAGTCCGGGAAGGCGGTCGTGATCCACTCGCGGGCCGCCGAGGAGGAGCTCGGCCGGCTCCTCGAGGCTTACGCCGGCACTGTCGTCCTGCACTGCTTCTCCTCGCCCCGGCTCCTGCCGCAGGCGCTCGAGCGCGGCTACTTCGTCTCGTTCGCCGGGAACGTCACGTACCCGAACGCGACCGACCTGCGGCTCGCCGCGACGCAGGTTCCGGCCGACCGCATCCTCGCGGAGACGGACAGCCCCTACCTCGCGCCCCAGGCCCGCCGCGGCAGGCCGAACGAGCCCGCGTACGTCGTCCACACGCTCGCCGCGCTCGCGCGGGCCCGCGGCGAGGACCCGGGCGAGCTCGAGCGGCGGATCGACGAGAACGCGAGCCGCGCCTTCTCCCTGGGGTGAGGGTGGCCCCGAAGCGCGAGCTGGGCCAGCACTTCCTCGTCGACGAGAACGTCCTGGGCGTTATCGGCCGGCTCGCCGAGCCCGGACCGGAGGACGTCGTCCTCGAGGTGGGGCCGGGGCTCGGCGTCCTCACGCGCTACCTCGCCGCGCGGGTGGCAGGCGTCCACGCGGTCGAGCTCGACCGCTCGCTCGCGCCGCACCTCGCCGACCTGCCGCCGAACGTCGAGCTCGAGTGGGGCGACGCGCTGCGCCTCGATCTCGCCGCGTCGCGTCCCACGAAGCTCGTGGCGAACCTGCCCTACAGCATCGCTACTCCGCTGATCGTGGAGAGCCTGGACGGGCTCCCGACCGTCCGCCGCTGGTGCGTGATGGTGCAGCGGGAGGTCGCCGACAGGCTGTTCGCCGAGCCGTCCACGAAGGCGTACGGCGCCGTCTCCGTGCTTGTGCGCCTCGCGGCGGTGAAGACCGGTTTCCACCCCGTCTCGCGGAACGTCTTCCGCCCTCGGCCGAACGTCGACTCCGCCCTCGTCGCCTTCGAGCGGACGCGCTTGCCCGCCGACTTCGCGCGCGTCAAGCCCATCGTCGAGGCGGCCTTCGCCCACCGGCGCAAGACGCTGCCGAACTCGCTGGAGCTCGCGGGCCTGACCGGCCGCGACCGCGCGGCGGAGGCGCTGGTCGCGCTCGGGCGCCCGACGAACGCACGCGCGGAGGAGCTCTCACCCGCCGAGTTCGTCGCGCTTGCCGGGGAGCTCGTTTGAGGCGGATCCCCGCCCCGGCGAAGGTCAACCTCGCGCTCGTCGTCGGCCCGGCGCGGCCGGATGGCAAGCACGAGGTCGCGACCGTCCTCCAGCGGGTGGACGTCGCCGACCGGGTCCAGATCGAGCCGTCCGAGGGCCGGCTCGTCGTCGGCGGCTTTCCCGACGACACGCTCGTCCGGGCGGCGCTCGAGGCGCTCGCGGCCGAGGCGGGAACGGCGCCCTGCTGGCGGGCGACGATCACGAAGCGGATTCCGGTCGCGGCCGGCCTTGCCGGAGGCAGCTCGGACGCCGCCTCGGCGCTGCGGCTCGCGAACGAGACCCTGCCGGAGCCGCTGCCGGAGAAGCGCCTGCTCGCGATCGCGGCGGGGCTGGGCGCCGACGTCCCTTTCTTCCTCAGGCCGGGCCCGCAACTGGGGACGGGCGACGGGTCCGAGCTCGCGGCACTCGACCTCCCCCAGGACTTCTTCGTCCTCCTGCTACTCGCGCACGGCGCGGAGAAGTCCTCGACGGCCGCCGTCTACGCAGACTTCGACCGGCGCGGAGGCGCGGTCGGCTTCCTGGAGCGGCGAGTCGCGCTGTTCGACGCCGTCGAGCGCGTGCGGCGCCCGCGCGACCTCGCCGCGCTGCCGCCGAACGACCTCGCGAGCTCGCCCCTCGCCGGGAAGCTGCGGGCCCTCGGCGCCTTCCGGGCCGACGTCAGCGGCTCGGGCCCGACCGTGTACGGCCTCTTCCACCACCGCGCGCACGCGGCCGCCGCGCGCCGGCGGCTGCGCTCGCTCGGGCGGATCTGGGTCAGCGTACCCACTTGGTACGGTTGATCGGTGGGCGCGCACGCCGTCGAGCACCGGGACGGCCCGGCCAGCCGCTGGCTACGCGAGCGGCGCCTGAAGCTGGCGCTGGGGGTCGCGGTCGTGGAGGGGGTCCTCGTCGTCGTCGACGTGATCCCGGCCTGGGTCGCGATCCTCGCCGGAGCTGCGATCGTGGCCTACTGGTGGGCCGCCGGGCGGAACCACGGCTGGCAACTGGCGCGGCAGATGAGCTGGACGGCGGCGATGTCGCAGGTGTTCGTCGCGCTCGTGCCGCTGCTGGCCTTCGTCCTGACCACCCTCGCCGTCGTCGCGCTCGTCGTGATCGCCGTCGTGGCCCTGGTCGCGCTCCTCGTCGACCGCCGCTGACCTCTGCGAAACTGTCCGCGAGCACCTCGTTGGGGCGTAGCCAAGTGGTAAGGCAGCGGGTTTTGGTCCCGCGATCCCAGGTTCGAATCCTGGCGCCCCAGCCATCGCTATGAAGCCGCTAGCAGCCGTGATCATGGCCGCCGGGCTCGGGACGCGGATGAAGTCCGCGCTGCCCAAGCACCTGCACCCGCTGCTCGGGCGGCGGCTCGTGGACTGGGTGATCGAGGCCGCGCGCGAGGTCGGGCCCGACCGGCTCGTGGTCGTCGCCTCCCCCGAGCACCGCGACGCGTTCGCCTCGGTGGAGGTCGCGGTCCAGGAGCGGCCGCTCGGCACCGGCGACGCCGTCCGCGCCGCCCGGGGCGCCGTGGGCGGCGCCGGCGAGCTGCTCGTGCTCTCCGGCGACCATCCGCTCCTCACGGGCGCCGCGCTCGAGCGGCTGCTCGGCGCCCACCGCGAAGCGGGCGCCGCGGCGACCGTGCTCTCCTTCGAGCCCGCCGAGCCCCGCAGCTACGGCCGGATCCTGCGCGACGGCGACGGGCGCCTGCGGGCGATCGTGGAGGCGGCCGACGCCTCCCCGGACGAGCTCGTGATCCGCGAGGTGAACTCGTCGATCTACGTCTTCGAGGGCTCGTCGCTCTGGCCGGTGCTCGACGAGCTCCAGCCGCACAACGCCCAGGGGGAGCTCTACCTCACCGATGCCGTGCGCCTCCTCGTCGACGCCGGGGAGGAGGTCGCCGTCCACCGCGCTGCCCACGCGGCCGAGATCGAGGGCGTCAACACCCGGGCGGAGCTCGCCGCTGCCGCTGCCGCCCTTCGCGACCGGATCAACGACGGGCACATGCTCGCGGGCGTGACGATCGTCGACCCCGCCACGACCTGGATCGACGCCTCCGTCGAGCTCGCCGTGGACGCCCTCGTCGAGCCGTTCACCGTCCTCCGCGGCTCGACGCGCGTCGGCGCCGGCGCGCAGGTGGGGCCGCACGCGGTCGCCGTCGACGCGCAGATCGGGCCCGGGGCGCTCGTCGGCCCCTTCTGTTACCTTCGCCCGGGCACGGTGCTCGAGGACGGGGCGAAGGCCGGCACGTTCGTGGAGCTGAAGCAGGCGCACATCGGGAAGGGCGCGAAGGTCCCGCACCTGTCGTACTTCGGCGACGCCGAGGTCGGAGAGGGCGCGAACGTGGGCGCCGGCACGATCACGGCCAACCTCTCCCACAAGCCCGGCGTGGGGAAGCAGCGGACGAAGGTCGGCCGCAGCGCCAAGGTGGGCATCCAGAACTCGCTCGTCGCCCCGGTCGAGATCGGCGACGGGTCGTGGACGGCACCGCACTCGGCGATCACCGAGGACGTGCCGCCCGACTCGCTCGCAGGGTTCCCGCCCCGCCAGGAAACAAAGGAAGGCTATGTCCGCGAAGGCGATGTCCATGAAGACCGAGACGACTGAGCTGACGACCCTCGAGCTCGAGGTCGCCGCTCCCCAGCCGGCGCCGGGTCACTGGCGCGAGCTCGGCCAGTCGAAGCGGCTGATGCTCTTCTCGGGACGCTCCCATCCCGAGCTCGCAGGCCGCATCGCGGAGCGGCTCGGCCTCGAGCTCGGCGAGATCACGCTGAAGACGTTCGCGGACGGCGAGACCTACTGCCGCTACGAGGAGTCCGTGCGCGGGGCCGACCTGTTCCTCGTCCAGACAGGCTCGGACCCGGTCGACCGGCACCTGATGGAGCTGCTGATCATGATCCAGGCGGCGAAGCTGGCCTCGGCGAAGCGCGTCACCGCGGTCATCCCCTGGTTCCCATACTCGCGCCAGGACAAGAAGTCCGCGCCGCGCGAGCCGGTGACCGGGAAGCTCGTCGCCGACTTCCTCCAGACGGCCGGGGTCGACCGCGTCCTCACGATGGACCTGCACGCGGGCCAGATCCAGGGCTTCTTCCAGATCCCGGTCGATCACATGACCGCGCTGCCGCTCTTCGCGCAGCACTTCCGCGACCGGGGGATCTTCGGGGAGGGGGTCGTCTCGGTCTCGCCCGACCCGGGCCGAGCCAAGATGGCCGTCCGCTTCAGCCAGATGCTCGAGGCCGACTTCGCGATCATGCACAAGACCCGCCCCGGCCACGACGTCGCCCAGGTGACGGAGGTCACGGGCCGCGTGCGCGACAAGATCGCGCTGATGGGCGACGACATCATCGCCACCGGGGGAACCCTGGTCTCCGGCGCGCGGGCGCTCAAGGAGGCCGGCGCGAAGGAGGTCTACGTCTTCGCCACGCACGGCCTCTTCGCGGGCGACTCGCTGCAGCGCTTCGCGAACGCGGAGGAGGTCGACGCAGTCGTAGTCACCGATACGCTGCCACTCGACCCGCGCCAGGTGCCGGACAAGGTGACGCAGCTGACCGTCTCGAGCCTGCTCGCGGAGACGATCTGGAACGTCTTCTCCGAGGAGTCGGTCTCGGCGATCTTCGCCGGCGAGAATCAGCTCTTCTAATGAGAACGGCTCTACCAAGCGGTAGGGCCGTTCTTTCTACCACGAGTTTCTACTTGGGAGCCGGCGCTTTAGGATTCTGAGGGCGTGAGAGTTGGCGCCTATGTCGACGGCTTCAACCTCTACAAGCGTGCTCTGGCGCTCGCAGGAGATGCAACCGGATGGAAGTGGCTCGACATTCGCGCACTCGCCGCGACGCTTGGCGCACCAACAGTGGCCAAAGGGACGCCATGAGATCGGCCGCGTTGTCTACTGCACCTCGAACGTCAAGCCGACGCCCGGCAATCCGGATGCGCCTCTTCGGCAAGAGACGTTCATCAACGCCCTGCGCGCCTCCGGCTCGGTTGACTGGGTGGAGTACGGGATCTTCATCGAGAAGGTGAAGACCCGACGGTCGCACGTAGGAACCGAAAGGGAAGGCCGGTTCTCATCCATGCAGAAAGACCGGTCCTCGTGAAGACCTTGACCGACCAGGAGGTTAGCGATGCTCTCCTCTTCGTCTCGGTCGCCGACCGGGAGGAGAAGGGTCAGACGTCAATGTTGCAACCCATCTCCTTCTCGATGTACTCGCGAGCCCGCGGCGTATCGACGCGGCGATCGTCATATCCAACCACAGCGACCTCAAGGTGCCCGTCGCTGAGGCGCGCAAGCGGATTCCAGTCGGAGTCGTAAATCCCGGCCGAGGCTATACGGCAGGAGCGCTATTCCACGACCCCGCTTCGTCTGTCCCGGACCAGTGGGAGCGCAAACTGACGTTTGCTGACTTTGCCGCGCACCAGTTGCCCGACCCCGTCGGGGCGTATAGCAAGCCCCCGGGGGGTGACACAACATCTGACGGTTTGGTTATGATGCGCGCATACTCGCCCGGGCACTCGTGGCCCGGGTTTCTTTTTTGTCAGTTCCCTGGGGGATTCTCTACGCGGCCGTGAGCTCGGCGAGACGTAGGTCGGCGGTGATCCCGGAGTGCGTCGAGTGCGGAGCCGTCTGGCTCCCCGCCGACGAGGAGCGCTGGCAGCTTCACCAGGTCGACGTCGACGAGCTCGTCTGATACTGCCCTGTCTGCGCGGAGCGCGAGTTCGGCGACTAGACGCCGCTCTCGCTCTCGGCTCCCGGAAGTAGGATCGCCTTTGCCACCAGCGAGGAGGATCGATGGGGCGATCCGAAGTGAAGATCAAGGCCGGCGCCGGGCCGTTTCTGGAGGAGGGCGAAGAGGTGCGCGCCGCAATCCTTGCTCGCCCCCGCGGCTGGACTATGGCGGAGGCTGCGGGCTATTCGGGCGACGACGCTGCTGAGCTTGTCGCCGGCAGGCTTGGACGTAGGAAGATGGAGAGGAACGTCAGCGCGGCGGCGGAGGCGGGCTTCCAGCTCGCGAACCCGATGGCCCTCGCTGTGACGCAAGGACGCCTCCTCTCGATAGCGATCTCGGTCGGGATCGGGTGGTGGGGGATCGGAGTCAAGGTCAAAGAGCTCGTGAGTGCTGTACCCCTCGGCCTAGTCGATGACATCAAGGTGAGGCGCCTCGCCGTGGGGAAGACAGTCACCATCACCATCCGCGGAGTGCAATTCACGCTCGAGGTGCCCGCCGGCCAAAACGTGCGCGGCGTCGTGGCCGCCCTCGAAGGCGCGAAGTCCGTTTAGAGCGGCGGCTGACGAACAAGCAACCCGAACCTCTGCGCCAACCACGACGCCGACCCGCGGACCCCCGTGCTCTCGCTCAACCGGTACGCCTCGACGAGCTGCTGAACCTCCCTGGCGCCCCAGCCGCGAGCCGTGCCGCCCGCCCTACGGGGGAGCTCCGCAGCCTCCACGTTCGACAGGTGATCCTCGAGGAGCGCCCGCGGCGGCGCTCGGTGATTTCTACTGACCGCGATAGGTGTCGTGGCGGATGCGCGTGCGCCGGACGCGCGGCAATGTGGCCACAGAGCACGAAGGGGAGACCACCGCACCCCGATCAAGGAGGGAACGATGTTCCACTCGAAGCTCAGGCAGGCGGTGACGACGACGGTGGCAGCCCTCGCCGTGCTCGCCCTCGCGGCGCCCGCGGCTGAGGCGCGCAAGCCGGTGGCGCCCCTGGAGCCCCCGGCCGACCCGATCCTGCAGCCGATCGCGCCATTCAAGGAGATCGGGCCGATCCCGTGTATCTGCCTCCCACCGATTGATGTGGCATAGCCGGAACGCCCGGCACGTGGGGCGGCGGGAACTATTCCCCAGCCGCCCCACAGCGTTCCGGGGAGAAGTGAGCTAGGTCTCCTGCCCTCGACGGGTCGGGGCGCGGCGGTAGGAAATCCGAACGGGTCACGGTGGCGTAGGGAACAATCGGGGTCGGGTGTCCTGCGGCATCTGGTCTCCCCTAAGGTCGTGGGCGCCCGGCCCGCATTCAGGTGTCGCGCTCGAGGCGGCAAAGCGAGTGCTATCGACCGGTGCTATCTACCCGGCGAGCGTCTCTGGATCCGGCGGAAGTCGCCACGCTGGCCGCGTCGGGAAGACGTGCAAGAAGGCGGACCGTCAGCGGAGGCGGGTGCCGCTCCGAGCGAAGGTGCTCGAGGTCTTGGAGCAACATCCCCGCAGGCTCGACACCCGCTTGGTCTTCCCGTCCCGTGACGGCGACCACCTGAAAGCCGACCTGGACGAGTTCGTCTGGTACTGCGCCGCCTGCGCCGAGCGCGAGTTCGCCGACGGCTAGCACGCCGGCCGCCGGTACAGGTTGGGCCGACGCCCCCCTTCTCAGCCGGCGAAGCGGCACCCTTCGCCTTAGGCTGGCGACCAGACCTCGAGGCTCAACGCGACAGCCTCCTCGAGGCCAAGCCTCTCGACCCACCACTCACGGAATAGTTGTCGACGCCTCCCAGACCCCTATGAGCAAGATGAGGAACAACGCGACGATGGTGATCACGATCTTGAATCGCCTCGATACCTCGTCCGGCGGCATTTTGGATTTCCTTCCTGAGTGTTCAGCCGGCATGAACTCACTGCATGATGCCTTGCTGCGGAGTGGTCGGAACGGCCGCGGCTGCCTAAGCGCTCCTGGCGGATCCTAGAGCGGGGCGAGGTGGCACGTCTCGCGAGAGCGTTCGAGGACGCACAAGCCCGTACAGCGTTTCTGACGCTGGTCCTGACGGGGCTCCGCCGCCACGGCTGCAGGCAGCTCCGCTGGCGGGACGTCGACCTGCTCGAAGGCGTGCTCCGCGTCCGCGACTCGAAGACCGAGGACGGCATCCGGTCGATCGCGGTCCCGCCGCGGCTAGCTGACGAGCTCCGCGACCACTGGCGGCGTTCCCCGTTCCGTGGCGACGACGAGCTCGTGTTCTGCCATCCGGAGCGCGGCACTGTCTACCGGGCCGAGACGTTCAGGGAAGCCCTGGAGGCTGCTCAGGCGGCCGCTGGCGTCACCGGAAGGCTTCGTCCGTTCCATGATCTTCGGCACACGGCGATCACGCATGACACCGCCTCGGGCGCCTCGGAGATCGCCGTCATGGCGAAGGCCGGCCATTCGTCGATGCAGACCACCCGCACCTACCTGCACTTGGCCGGGACGGTGTTCCGGGCGGAGGCGGAGGCGCTCGAGGCGCGGCTGCTCGGCGAAGTTTCTACCGAACCTTCTACCGACCTGAGCGCATCTCAGAGCACCTAGCGGATGCGGGGCCGCTGAACAAGCGGCTTCCCGATCCGGCTGACGTGCCTGTCGGGAATCAGCTCTTCTAGCGTCAACCGCTGAGCGAAGCAGTCTGCGGCGCTCGCACCAGATCGTCGCGCCCCGGGGCATCTGCCAGCCCCGGGGGGGCCGGCGCCTCGAGCCCGGAGGCAGGGGGCCGGGGGATCGTCCGCTGCGGCACGGACGATCATCGGCGGGAACCGGTCCCCGGCCCCTCCGACCTCATCGACCGGAGCCCCGCGCGGCCTGAGCGCGCCTGGCGGATTAGGATTGAGCAGCTTTCGGCGGACGAGTCTGCGAGATCTCTACTGAGCGTGCCGTCTGGGAGGGATCCCCCGTTCGGGGGATCTTCGCCGGTCCGGGGTTCCAAGCTGGCCCGCGGCAGCGATAGTGGGGGTGGGAACCGGAGCTGCGGCCCCTGGACAATCGAGGGGGGTCGAGTGCGAGGACGACACGACTGGGGGAGGCGCTGATCCTGGACTGGCTCCAGTGGCTGCTGCTTGGGGCGACGTTCTGGCTCGCGATCGCGATCGTCGTCGGCCTCGCGACGGCGAGGTCGCTTCGCCACCTGGGACGGCACGACGCCCGGGCGCCGGTCGAGGAGTCGGCCGCCGGGCCGCAGGCCGCGGTCAGCGAGCGCGACCGTGCTTCGGACCACCCGCGCATCCTCGTCGTGGACGATGACGCCACCTTCAGGGCGCTGATCGTCGCGACGCTAGCCGGTCAGGCGGGTGCGCTCGTGGAGGCCGAGACGGCTCGGCACGCGCGCGAGGTCGCGGCGAGCCTGAAGCCCGATGTCGTCCTGCTGGACGTCTCGCTCCCCGACGCGAACGGGCTCGTCTTCTGCGCCGAGCTGCAAGAGCTCGACGAGCCGCCCAAGGTCGTGCTGCTCACGGGGGCGGACGTGAGCGAGGCTGCCGCCCGCGCGTCCGGGGCGGAGGCCATGTTGACGAAGCCCTTCAGCCCGCTCGAGCTGCTTGCCGTGATCGAGCGTTTCACCGCGCCGACGCCGGCCGCGGGCATCCCGGTCTCGACCCGGCCGCGCGAGGTGCTCGAAGACGCAGAGCAGCTGCTCATCTACGCGCGCGACCTCGCCCGCGTGATCGAGATCGAACGCGCCCAGAGGCAGCTGATCGAGAACGCGTACCGGCAGACCGTCTCCGCGCTTGCCTCGGCGCTGGAGGCGCGCGATACCGGCACGAACATTCACTCGCTGCGCGTCACCCGCTACGCGCTCGAGCTCGCCGGGCATGCCGCGCCGGAGCTGCTGGAGGACCCAACGGTGGTCTACGGCTTCCTCCTGCACGACATCGGCAAGATCGGTATCACCGACGGCATCCTCCTCAAGCCCGGCCCGTTGGAGCCGAGCGAGCGACGGGAGATGCAGCGCCATCCGGTGATCGGGCAGGCGATCCTCGGCGAGGTCGCGATGCTCCAGGGGGAGGGGCTCGCGATCGTGCGGTCGCACCACGAGCACTGGGACGGAAGCGGCTACCCCGACGGGCTCGCCGAGCACGCGATCCCGCGCGGCGCGCGCGTCTTCGCCATCGCCGACGCCCTCGACGCGCTGACGAGCGACCGCCCTTATCGGGCGGCGGGGCGCTGGGAGGCGGCTGTCGATGAGATCGCGCGCGGAGCGGCTCGCCAGTTCGACCCAGACGCCGTCGAGGCGTTGCTCGACGCCGAGGGATCCTTCCGCGCGATCCACGAGGAGCTCGCGCGAGCCGCGTGAGGCGGCTTCGGCCGGGCGGCCTCTAGCGGTCGCGCAGCCGCCGCGCGAGGGCCGGGTACGGGCTCTCGAGCCGCAGACGAAAGGCGAGGCCGGCGGCGCCGGCGGAGTACGCGCGGATGAGGTGCAGCGTCGTCACGCGGGTAGAACGCAGAGGACGCCCGGCGAGGTGCGGCTACAATCCGGCGCCGTGGCCGGAGAGCGAATCAAGCTGCAGGTCAGGGAACGCGGGAGCCGCGGCTCGCGGGACGCCCGCCGCCTGCGCCGTGAGGGGCTCGTCCCCGGCGTCCTCTACGGGGCGAAGACGACGGCGCGTCCCTTCTGCATCGAGGAGCGCGAGCTCCGCCGCGTGCTCACCGGCGCCGGCGGCCTGCACGTGATCCTCGACGTCGTGCTCGAGGGCCAGACGTCCAGCCATCCGTCCGTCCTGAAGGCGTACCAGCAGGATCCGATCAAGGGTCGGCTGCTCCACATCGACCTCCAGGAGGTGCGGCTCGACCAGGCGATCCAGGCGGTCGTCTCCGTCACGCTCGTCGGCGAGGCCGCGGGAACGAAGGAGGGGGGCGTCCTCAGCCAGGTCTCGCGCGAGCTCAACGTCGAGGCGCTGCCGCTCGAGATCCCCGAGCACATCGACGCCGACGTCGGCAACCTCCACATAGGCGACACGCTGCGGCTCGCCGACCTATCCGCAGTCGAGGGCGTCACCTTCCTCGACGACCCCGAGGAGACGGTCCTCGCCACCGTCACGCTGCCGACGCGCGTCGAGGAGCCCGAGCCCGAGGTCGAGGAGCTCGAGGAGGGCGAGGTGCCCGAGGGCGAGGAGGCTCCGGAGGGTGCGGCCGAGGAGGCTCCGGCCGAGCCGGGCGCCGAGGCCGGCTCCGGGGAGACGGGCGAGCCCGGCACGACTCCCGGCTAGTGCGCCTCTTCCGGCGGGGCGATCCGTCCCCGTCGCTGGATCTGCTCGTCGCGGGGCTCGGCAACCCCGGCCGCGAGTACGCGCGGCACCGCCACAACGCGGGGCACATGGTCGTGGACGAGCTCGTGCGTCGGCACGACGGCACGTGGCGGTCGAAGTTCTCCGGCGAGCTGAGCGAGCTGCGGATCGGGGAGGCGCGCGTCGCGCTGCTCAAGCCGATGACGTACATGAACGAGTCCGGCCGATCCGTGGGTGGCGCGCTCCGCTTCTTCAAGCTACCGCCCGACCTGCTGCTCGTCGTCCACGACGAGGGCGACCTCGACCTCGGGCGGCTCCAGGCGCGGCTCGGCGGCGGCCTCGCCGGGCACAACGGGCTCCGGTCGCTCCGCCAGTCGCTCGGGTCCGCGGACTTCCTGCGGGTGCGGGTCGGTGTCGGCCGTCCCGGACGTGGCGATCGTCGCCCTGTCGCCGACTACGTCCTCTCGCCGTTCCAGCCGGAGGAGGACGCGGAGGCGCTGGTCGCGCGCAGCGCGGACGCCGTCGAAACGCTCGCGCGCGACGGGCTGCAGCGCGCG
>JACVRU010000049.1 GCA_014534295.1 Thermoleophilia bacterium
ACGATCGCCGTCAGGGCGACGAACGAGGACTCGAGCAGGAATGCCGCCTGCACCATCCGCCGCCTGAAGCCGATCGCCCGCAGCACGCCGATGTGCTGGCGGCGCTCGACGACGGCGCGGGCGCTGATCACGCCGAGGGCAGCGACGCCGACGATCAGGCCGAGACCCATGAACGCCTGGATGAGCCGGTTCATCGTCAGCGAGGCGCTCGTCAGCTCGTCCAGCGACTCCTGGAGCGCCTCCGCCTGCATCCCGTTCGCCAGGAACTCCGACTCGAGCCGGGCCGCGGCCTCGGCCGGGTCGACGCCCTCGGCGACGCCGAAGTAGTGCGTCGTCGGCACGACGCGGCCGGGGAACGCTAGCGCGAGCGTGCGCTGCGACGTCGCGAGCCCGATCAGGTCAGGGGGCGCCGTGTCGTTGAGGACGCCGATCACCGTCAGCCGCGTCGTCTTGCCCGTCTGCGGGTCGGCGACCTCGACCGGGATCGGGTCGAACGCGCCCTCCTCGTAGTAGAAGCCCGTCAGCTTGAAGTCCGCGAGACCGACGGCGAAACCGAACTGGTCGCGCCGCGGCACCGCGAAGCTGTCCACGACGGCGAGGCCGGGCTCGTTCCGCACCGCCTCCCAGACCTCCCGCGCCGAGCCGTAGCCCCTGGCGATCGAGCCGAGGCCGAACGACGTCCGTGTCAGGAAGGCGGCGTCGAGCCCGCGCACCGGATACGCCTCCGCCGGACGCGAGGTGCCGAGCTGGCGCGCGTCGACCGGGAGCACCGAGACACTGCCGACCATCGGAAGGTCGCGGGCGAGGTCGTCGTGGGCGCGGTCGAGCAGCGAGCGCATGTGGGCGATCGGCGCTCCCGGAGCGGTCGTCGCCTTCACCTGGTAGCCGCCGCCGTACGCGTCGAGGTCGTCGAAGGCCTTGATGAACGAGCCGGAGCTGGCCACGCCGGTGACGAGCGTGAACACCACGAGCGTGAACATCGCCAGCGTCGTCCCCGTGCGGAAGCGGCCGGCGAGCGGGTAGGCCATCGCGATCCTCAGGACGGGCGCCAGCCGGCGCACGCGCCCCAGCACGCCCATGACGGCGCCGAGCAGCAAGTCGGCGTTGAACATGAAGAGCCAGACGACGGCGGTGACGAGCATCAGGCCGCTGGCGATCCAGGTCGAGAAGTCCATCGCCAGCTGGCGTCCGAAGATGGATTCGTACCAGCCCCAGGGCAGGAGCCAGAACACGAGCAGGACGAGCCCGGGGACGCCGAAGGCGACGCGGTCGGGCACGCCCGCCTGCCGGAGCAGCGGGACGAGGCTGACGAGCACGACGGAGATGCCCAGGAGAAGCGGCGTCGCCTGCCCGCCGGTGAAGCCGGAGACGGCGAGCAGCAGCCCGAAGCCGGCGCCGAGCGTCCCCACCAGCCAGCGGCGCCTGCGCCGGGGCGAGGGCGGCTCGGGCAGGTTGCGGATCGCGGCCGAGATCGTCATGCGGCTGACTCGCCAGGCCGAGACGGCGACCACGCCGAGCGTCAGCAGCACGCCGAGCGCGACCGCGATCAGGAGGCTGCGAGGCGTGATCGCGAAGGCGATGTCCAGCTCCTCGCCGCTGAACGCGCGCGCCATCACGAAGACCATCCCGTAGGCGACCGCAGCACCCAGGAGCGCGCCGACGACGGCCGCGCCGAGGTCGTAGACGAGGCCCTCGAACGTGTAGAGCTGCACGAGGTGGCCGCGGCGCGTGCCCACCGCGCGCGCGATGCCGAGCTCGCCGCGGCGCTCGGCGGCGAGCATCACGAAGATGAGGAAGACGAGCAGGATCCCGGCCGCGATCGAGAACGAGCCGAAGGTCGAGAACATCGCCATGAAGGCGGCGCCGGCCTCGTCGGCGCCGGCGAGCGCGTCCTCCTTGGCCCTCTTCGCCTCCAGCCCGAGCGGAGCGAGCGCGGGCTCGAGCCGCTCGACGACGGCCGCGGACGCGTCGACGCCGCCGCTGTTCGAGACGAGCACCTGGTCGACCTCGCCGGGCCGACCGAGCAGCCGCTGGGCCTCGGCGAGGGGCAGCAGCAGCGCGGGGCCGTCGACGCCGACTCCGTCGAAGCGGACGACGTCGCGGACACGGTCGAGCACGACGCGGGCGCCGACGAAGACGCGGACCATGTCGCCCTTGGCGACGCCGAGCTCGACGGCGGCCTCCTCAGTCAGGTACAGCTCGTTCCGCTCCAGCTGCGCCAGGGTCACCTCGCTGCCGCCGACGGCCCTGATCGTGGCGAAGCCTTCCATGCGACCGGGGTCCGCGGCGAACATCGTCACGCTCGGCTCGGTGCTCCGCTTCGCGGGCGCCTGGAGCGCTACCTGCTGCGCGATCGCCGGCGTGACGCCGTCGGCGAGCCCGCCGAGGGTGCCTTCGACGCGATCGGCGACGGCCTCGTCGAAGAAGACCGGCACGGCGTCCACACCTTCCAGCTCGGCGACGGCGCCCCGGGCGGCGACGACGACGTCCGTCTCGCCCAGGACGTTCGTGGCTGTCAGGCGGATCGAGTGGCTGACGGTGTCGCCCGTCGTCAGCGCCGCCGCCATGATCGCCGTCGCGAGCATGAGCCCGAGGACGATCAGCGCGCTGCGGCCGCGCCGCCGCCGGACGTTCCGGACGCTCAGCTTCAGCAGCACCGGGTTCCGGAGCGCGAGGACGGCGACCGCGCCGAGAGCGAGTCCGAGCGCGACGGCGAGGACGACGAGCAGGTCGCCGAGCGGGATGCCGAAGAGCTTGGTCATGCGACCACGGGAAGGTCGGCGAAGGCGACCTCGTAGTGCTCCCGGCCGGGCGGGGAGCCGAACAGCGTCATGTTCCGCTCGAGCTCTGCCACGGCGAAGGGGACGGCGCGCTCGAGCGCCTCCTCGGTGTCCCAGAAGCTGACGAGCATGCCCTTGCCCTCCGGCGTGGAGAGGACGAGCACACCCTCGTAGCCCTCGAGCTCGCGCAAGCTCGGCAGGACCCGCTCCGTGAAGACGCCGAGCGCCTCCTCGACGGTCGCCCGGACCGTGTCGACCTCAACCAACGTGACCCGCGAGTACATGCGGCACCTCCAGTCGATGCTCCGGTCGATGCTCCTCCACGACGCGGCCGTCGAGCATCCGGACGATCCGGTCGGTCGCGTTGCCGACGGCGATGTCGTGGGTGACGATGAGGAAGGTCAGCCCCCGCTCGAGGTTCAGGCGGCGCATCAGCTCGACGATCTCCTCCGCGTTCTCGCTGTCGAGGTCGCCGGTGGGCTCGTCCGCCCAGACGATCGCGGGGTCGTTGACGAGCGAGCGCGCGATCGTGACGCGCTGGCGCTCGCCGCCCGAAAGCTCGTCCGGGACGTGGCCGGCGCGCTCCGCGAGGCCGACGAGCCCGAGCGCGTCCAGCGCACGCCGACGAGCCTCCGAAGTGGGGACGCGGGCGACGAGGAGCGGCAACTCGACGTTCTCGACCGCGGAGAGGACGGGCATCAGGTTGTAGAACTGGAAGACGAAGCCCATCCGCCGCGCTCGGTAGTCGGTGCGCTCGCGGTCGGACATGGCGCTCAGCGGCACGCCCTCGATCAGCACCTCGCCCTCGTCGATGGCGTCGAGTCCCGAGAGGCAGTTCAGGAGCGTCGTCTTGCCGCAGCCGCTCGGCCCCATGATCGCGACCATCTCGCCCCGCTCGAGCGCGAGATCCACGCCGCCGAGAGCGTTCACGCGCACCTTGCCCGTGTCGTAGGTCTTGCGGATCCCCTGCGCCTCGACGATCAGCTGCTCGTTCATGCGACCTCCTTCACGACGTCGACGATTCGTTCGGGCTCGGCGTCGACCGGGACGACGACGCAGCCGTGGAGCTCCTCCGCGAGCTCGATCGACTCCGCCGCGGTCGCCGCAACCACCAGCGGGGTGCCGGGATACCTGAGGCGGAGGCCCTTGAGCACGTCGCGCCCCGTCGGCCCGTCGAACTCGAGCGCCGTGACGACCAGGTCGGCCCCGTCGACGATTGCGCACGGCTCGAGCCCGTGGAGCGGGCAGCGGTTGCCGCCGCCCGGGCCGCGGCACACCGCCACGGCGTAGCCCGCGTCGCGCAGCGCCCCGGCCAGCTCCAGCCCCGCCTCGGCGTCCGGGTGCTCGACCAGCACCCGCGGGCGCTCGGCGAAGGGCCAGGCGTGGGTCACGCGCGCTCCCCCACCCTCAGGCGCAAGAGCCGGTGCAGGGAGACGAGGCCCACCGGCCGCTCCCCCGACACGACGGGCAAGTGATGGAGGCCCGATTCGACCATCGTCACGGCGGCCTCGTCGGCCGTCGCGTCGGCCGCCACGGAAGCCGGCACCTCGCTCATCCACTCGCGGACGCGCCCGTCGCTTGGGAGGACGCGCTCGGCCACTGCTCGCAGCACGTCGTGCGCGCTGAGCAGGCCGATGAGGCGCCCGTAGTCGGCCACGAGGGCCGGCGCCCCGTCTCCGTCGACCATCCGGGCAACCGCCTCCCCGAGGGTGTCCTCCGGCGCGACACGAACGAAGGACTCGTCCATCGCGTCGGCGACGGCCCTCGCGGCGAGAGGCTTCTCGGTCTCCTGATCGGAGCCGCGCTCCCAGACGAAGACGGGGCGGCCGATGTGAGGCTCCTCCTCCAACAGCGTCCGCCACTCGGAGAGCGCAGCGCGAACGTCGGGGTTGAAGAAGTCGTCGGCGAGGTCCTCGACCTCCCACTCGACCTCGGGGCCTTCGAAGACGAAGGTCACCTCGCGGGCCGAGAGGAAGACCGCGTGCCGGTCGATCGCCGTGTCCGCCAGCTCGTAGGGCGGGCCGGCCGTGAGCAGCGCCTTGACGAGCTCGGCCTGCTCGGGCTTGAAGCGGGCGATGACGGCGACGCGGTTCACGCGGCCAGGTTCCTCCGTACGGGTGGCCGCTACATCAGCGTCGCCGCGTAACCCCGGTCCGTGAGAACCCGGATATCCCGACGGCCTCGGGGACGCGCGCGGCCGACATGTCGGTGCCCGCCGGCCACCTCGGCGCCGCGACGGCGGGCGCCGGGCTACTCGCGCTCGGATTCGGTGCGATCGCGCTGCTGATCGGAGCGGCGACCGGGCGCCGGGGCCTCGCGATCGGGGCGACGGCGTCCGGCGCCGTCGCCGCCTACGTCGTGAGCTCGCTCGCCGTGCTCGTGGACGTCCTGGAGCCGCTGCGCGTCGCGTCGCCCTACTACCACTACGCGGCCTCGGACGCGCTGCGTGGCGGGCTCGCCCCGGGGCACACCGCCTTCCTCGCCCTGCTGGCCGCAGGCTCCGCGCTGCTGGCGCCTGCGGCCTTCGGACGGCGGGACCTCAGGGTGTGAGCACAGGCGACGCCGGCCGCGAGCGCGTGCCCAGGACGATCAGCAGGACCGCCAGCGCGAGCAGCAGGATGCCGCCCGCGAGGACGGCGAGGCCGGCCCAGAGGAGCCCGGGGAGGGTCGCGCCGACGCTGAGCGTGGCGTCCACGCCCCGGGACGCGTCGGCGTTCATCAGCGCGAACGTCCAGTCGCCGTCCTCGACCTCCCAGGTGAAGAACTGGATGCCCGTTCCCGCCGCGGAGGCCGCCCAGATCTCCTGCTCTCCCGGAGGGCCGCTCGGCGACCCGCCGGGCAGCCGCGTCTGCTCTCGCCTGCCGGCGAGGTCGTCGACCCGCTCGCGCTCGACGGCGCCGAGGTAGCGCTCCGCGTCGGGGGTCGCCGCGAGCCCGATGAAGACGGGATGGTCGCTCTCGCTCCAGACCCGGACGTCGCCGAACAGGCTCCGCCAGGTGCGGGCCGGGCCGGGGAGGTCGAGGTCGATCCGGTCGGAGACGAGCGCGTAGCTCTCCGTCCGGTACGCATGTGTGTCGCTCGTCACGTAACCGTCGGCGTTGCGCTGGGTCTGGTCGAATGCGATCGCGACGCCGCCGCCCGCTACCAGGCCCAGTGAGATCAGCCCGAGGAGGCTGCCGATCACGAGCAGCGCGACCTTGCCGGCGCCGGTGCCGCCTGCGGCCGGCCGGGCGGTCGGCGGCGCGGGCGCAGGCTCGGCCGTCGCGGTCGCGGGCGTGCCGCCCGGGTCGTCGCCGCCCTGATCGAGCCGGAACGGCGGGTACTCGTCCCGCATCAGCGTCGCGTACGCGACCACCCGGAAGGCCCAGCGATTCAGGCCCATGACGAAGTCGAAGAGCCCGCGTGGGTAGCGGTTTGCGAACAGGAGCACCACCCCCGCGAAGAGCACGAGCAGGGTGATCAGGCCGCCGCCGCCCCAGCGCGCGCCGGCAGCGTCCCAGACGAACCAGCCGCTGCCGGCGAGGATGCCGACGACGATGTAGTGCGGGATCGCGAGCAGCCACCACTTGACGAGTACGAGGCCGCGCGAGAGCCGCTCGGGATACGGCACGTCGAGTCCGGCGGGATAGTCGGGCTCCTCTCCGAGCGAGAAGGGCGGGTAGCGGTCGGTGGCGAGCGCGCTGTACGAGTAGAACCCCACGCGCCACGTCCACCGGAGGACCCCGACGTTGAAGTCGAACATGCCGCGCGGATAGCGGCCGGTGAAGAGGATCGCGAAGAACGCGATCACGGTGAGGAACGCGAACGCGATCCAGAGGAACACGAGCACGACGAAGTGCGGGATTGCGAGCAGCCACTTGACGAGCCAGAGCCACCGGCTGAGGGGCTCGTCCAGACGGCCGCGCACGTGGACGGGATACATCGGGACCTCCTCGGGTCGACGGTCCCGGACACCCTCGCAGCTCGGGCGTCGGCGGGGCATCGGGGAGCCCGCGGCCCGCTCTACGCAAAACTACGACCCGTGAGCGACGAGCTCGCCCTGGTCGACCGCTACTGGCGCGCCGCGAACTACCTCTCGGTGGCGCAGATCTACCTGCTCGACAACCCGCTCCTCCACGAGCCGCTGCGCACCGAGCACGTCAAGCCGCGGTTGCTCGGCCACTGGGGCACGACGCCGGGCCTCAACCTGCTCTACGTCCACCTGAACCGCGCGATCAAGGCGCACGACCTGGACGCGATCTACGTCTGCGGGCCGGGTCACGGCGGCCCGGCAGTCGTCTCGAACACGTACCTCGAGGGGACGTACTCCGAGCTCTACCCGGAGGTGACGGAGGACGTCGACGGGCTGCGGAAGCTCTTCCGGCAGTTCTCGTTCCCGGGCGGGGTGCCGAGCCACGCGGCGCCCGAGACCCCAGGCTCGATCCACGAGGGCGGCGAGCTCGGCTACGCCCTCTCGCACGCGTACGGCGCCGCGTTCGACAACCCCGACCTGCTCGTCGCCTGCGTGATCGGGGACGGCGAGGCGGAGACGGGCCCGCTCGCGACCTCCTGGCACTCGAACAAGTTCCTCGACCCCGCGACGGACGGCGCCGTGCTCCCGATCCTGCACCTGAACGGCTACAAGATCGCGAACCCGACCGTGCTCGCCCGAATCCCCCGGGAGGAGCTCGAGGCGCTGCTGCGCGGCTACGGCCACGAGCCGTACGTCGTCGAGGGCGACGAGCCGATGGACGTCCACCGGCAGCTCGCCGAGACCCTCGACATGGTCGTCGCGGAGATCCGCGAGCTCCAGCGGCGCGCCCGCGCGGAGGGCGCGACGGAGCGGCCCCGCTGGCCGGCGATCGTGCTCGTCACCCCGAAGGGCTGGACCGGCCCGGGCGAGGGCTCGTGGCGGTCGCACCAGGTCCCGCTCGCCGACGTCCACCACCATCCCGAGCGGCTCGGCGAGCTCGAGGCCTGGCTGCGCAGCTACGGGCCCGAGGAGCTCTTCGACGAGCAGGGCCGGCTCGTGCCCGAGCTGCGCCAGCTCGCCCCGACCGGCGAGCGGCGGATGGGCGCGAACCCGCACGCGAACGGGGGGCTGCTGCTCCGCGACCTGCGGCTGCCCGACTTCCGCAACTACGCCGTCGACGTTCCGCAGCCGGGTGCCTCGACCGCGGAGGCGACCCGCGTCATGGGCGCCTTCCTGCGCGACACGCTCCACCTCAACGAGGAGGAGCGGAACCTCCGCGTGTTCGCGCCGGACGAGCTCGCCTCGAACCGGCTCGACGCCGTCTTCGAGGTCACCGACCGCGCCTGGAACGCGGAGACGCTCGAGACCGACGACCACCTCGCCCGGCAGGGCCGCGTGCTCGAGATCCTCAGCGAGCACACCTGCCAGGGCTGGCTCGAGGGGTACCTCCTCACCGGGCGACACGGCCTGTTCGCCACCTACGAGGCGTTCGTCCACGTCGTGGACTCGATGTTCAACCAGCACGCGAAGTGGCTGAAGGTGACCAGGGAGATCCCCTGGCGGCGCCCGATCGCCTCGCTCAACTACCTGCTCACGTCGCACGTGTGGCGACAGGACCACAACGGCTTCTCCCACCAGGATCCCGGCTTCATCGATCACGTCGTCAACAAGAAGGCCGAGGTGATCCGCGTCTACCTCCCGCCCGACGCGAACACGCTCCTCTCGGTGACCGACCACTGCCTGCGCAGCCGCCACTATGTGAACGTGATCGTCGCCGGCAAGCAGCCCGCGCCCCAGTGGCTCGACCTCGACGCGGCCATCCACCACGCCGCGGCCGGCCTGGGGATCTGGGAGTGGGCGTCGACCGACCGCGACGGCGAGCCCGACGTCGTGCTCGCGTGCTGCGGCGACGTGCCGACGCTCGAGACGCTCGCCGCGGCCGACCTCCTCAGGGGCTACTTCCCCGAGCTGAAGCTGCGGGTCGTCAACGTCGTCGACCTGATGAAGCTCCAGCCCGAGCGCGAGCACCCGCACGGGCTCGCCGACAAGGAATTCGACGCGATCTTCACGCGCGACAAGCCGGTCGTCTTCGCCTTCCACGGCTACCCGTGGCTGATCCACCGGCTCACCTACCGGCGGACGAACCACGACAACCTCCACGTGCGCGGCTACAAGGAGGAGGGGACGGTGACGACGCCGTTCGACATGTGCGTGCGGAACGACATCGACCGCTACCACCTCGTGCTGGACGTGATCGAGCGCGTCCCCGGGCTGTCCGAGCAGGCCGCCTACGTCCGCCAGGAGCTGCGCGACAAGCTGCTCGACCACCAGGAGTACATCCGCGAGCACGGCGACGACCCGCCCGAGATCCGCGACTGGGCTTGGCCGGGCTGACGCGCGTCCTCGTCGTCAACGCCGGCTCGGAGACGCTCAAGCTGAGCCTCGTCGGGGACGCCGAGGCGCAGGCGGTCGACCGGTTCGTGGACGCGGACGCGGTCGGGCACCGCGTCGTCCACGGCGGCGAGCGGTTCCGGGAGCCCGTGCTCGTCGATGACGACGTCGTCGCGGCGATCGAGGCGCTCGTCCCGCTCGCGCCGCTCCACAACGCGCCCGCGCTGCGCGGGCTGCGGGAGGCGCGCGCGGCGCTGCCGGACGTCCCCCACGTGGCCGTCTTCGACACGGCCTTCCATGCCACGATCCCCGACGAGGCGGCCGTCTATGCCGTGCCGCAGACCTGGGGGATCCGCCGGTACGGCTTCCACGGGATCGCAGTCCGGTGGGCGGCCGAGCAGGTGCCGGTGCCGAGGCTGGTCGTCTGCCACCTCGGCGGCGGCTCTTCCGTGACGGCCGTGCGGGACGGCCGCTCCGTCGACACGACGATGGGCTTCACGCCGCTCGAGGGCGTGCCGATGCAGACCCGGTCCGGCTCCGTCGACCCGGGCGCGCTCCTCTACGTCCAGCGCGAGCTCGGGCTCTCCGTGGACGAGCTCGAACAGGCGCTGAACCGGGAGTCGGGCCTGGCGGCGCTCGGCGGGCTGGACTCTCCGCTCGGCTTCGCCGTCTACGTCTACCGGGTGGCGCAGGCCGTGGCGGCGATGGCCGCGGCGCTCGACGGAGTCGACGCGAACGCGTTCTCCGGCGGCATCGGCGAGAACCGGGCGGACGTGCGGGCCGCGGTCCGCGAGCGAGTGGCCTTCCTCGGGCTCGACGAGGCGCGCGTCCGCGTCGTCGCCGCGCGCGAGGACGTCGTGATCGCCCGCGAGGTCGGCCGGCTCCTCGGGGATCCGCACTAAGCCGCAGCGACGGTCAGCGCGGCGCCCGATGCGGACGGCGCCTCGAGGAGGGAGCCTCGCAGCGGAAGGAGGTACGACATGACCACCTACGCGGTCGGGTCGAGCCCTCGCATTGCCGTGCGCCGACGCGCACCGGTCCGCACACAGCTGCTCTGGCTGGGTGGAGGGCTCGTCCTGGCCTTCATCGTCCCGTATGTGCTCGCGGATCGGCTGGACCTGCCGAGGGATCTCTACTACGGCCTCTACGGGGCCTTCACCGTGGGCCTCTTCGCAACCTGGGCCCGTGCGACGGGTCAGGCGCTCGGCGAGATGCTCCGGCCCCGGCTGCTCGTCGCAGTCGCTCTCGGAGTCGTCTTTGCCGGCGTGATGGCGGCCGTGGTGCTGGCCGGAGACGCGGGCACTCGCCCGGAAGGGCTCGAGCTCGCGGGTGCGCTCGCCTGGCGCGGCGTCTGGTACGGGCTCGCGGACGGCCTGCTGCTGTCCGCGTTCCCGATCCTCGCCGTGTTCGCGGCGTTCGCGTCGTCGTCCCTGCGGCGGCGTGTGCTCGGCAAGGTCGCGATCGGCCTCGTCGCGCTCGTCGCCTCGCTCGGGATGACCGCGGCCTACCACGCCGGCTACTCCGACTTCCGCTCCGAGAAGCTCGCGAAGCCGGTCGCCGGCGACGTCCTCTGGAGCATCCCCACGCTCGTCACGCTCAACCCGGTCGGCGCGCCGATCGCGCACGTCGGCGTGCACGTGACGGCCGTGCTCCACGACTCCGAGACCGACCTGTACCTGCCGCCCCATCGATGAAAGGAGCTGACATGATCAGCGCAGAGGAATACGAGCGCGCGGAGCGCGAGCTCACCCTCGCAGAGTGGCGGCGCGGCTAGCGGATCCACGCCACGATCGCCGCCTTCGTGACGACCGGCCTGGTCGTCCTCAACGTGCTGCTCGTCGCCTACACGGAGGCGAGCTTCTACTGGTTCCCCTTCCCGCTGGTGGGCTGGGGGATCGGTCTCGCCATGCACTACCTCTTCGGCGTCCGCCGGGCCGACATCGAGATCCGCGCCACGCGGGCGCGGATCGAGCGGCTCGCTCGAGCCGCCTGAGGAAGCTACGGGGCGGGCGCCCCTCGCGCCCGCCCCCTAGACTCGCCGCGTGAACGTCCTCCTGAAGATCCTCGGCCTCGGCGCACTCGTCGCCGGCGGCGTCGCGATGGTCGTCGCGGCCTTCGTCGCCATGCTGCTGGTCGGGCCGCTGATCTTCTGGCTCGCCTGGAACGTCCTCGACTTCGCG